>NZ_JAWDKL010000011.1:0-109199 GCF_032464675.1 Roseobacter sp. HKCCA0434 | reverse complement strand
GCGCACGCGTCGCGGGCGGGGTCGCGGCCCTCGGCCCGCCGCCGCAGGTCCTGCATCTGACGGGCGGCCTCGCCTCGGGCGGGTCCGAGGCGGTCCTGATGGCCGACCATGCGCAGGCGCTGGGCGTGCCGCCAGAACGCATCAGCCGCGAGGATGCAAGCCGCACCACCTTCCAGAACGCATTGCTGTCCCGCGCGGTGCTGGGACGCGGCGCGCGCATCGTCCTCGTCACCGACGGCTTCCACCTCGCGCGCGCGGCGCTGTTGTTTCGCGCGGCGGGATTCCGGCTGGTGGCGCTGCGCCGATCCGCCCACGAGGTGACGCCACGCCGCGCGCGGTGGTACTTCTTCCGCGAAGGCCTATCATTCGCCCTCAACACGGCGCGCGTGGCGGCCTGGTGGGGGAGCGGTCTGCTCGGCCTGCCCGAACGCTGGCGGATGCGTCTCACCTGAACGAGGGCACATTCATGGACGCAGTCACGGTTTTCGCGCTGATCGGGGCGCTCGGCATCGGCTCGCAATGGCTCGCCTGGCGCTACCAGCTTCCGGCCATCGTGCTGATGCTGGCCGCGGGCGTGATCGCGGGGCCGCTGACCGGGCTGATCGACCCGCAGGCGAGCTTCGGCGACCTCCTGAAACCCATCATCGCCGTGGCCGTGGCCGTGATCCTGTTCGAGGGTGGCCTGACCCTCAACTTCGCCAGCCTGAAGGACGCGTACCCTTCGGTCGCGCGCCTCGTCGTGGTGGGCGCGCCGCTGGGCTGGATCATGAGCACGCTCGCCGTGCATTTCGGCGCCGGGCTGAGCTGGGAGACCTCGCTGGTCTTCGGCGGCATCATGATCGTGACCGGCCCCACCGTCATCACGCCGCTGTTGCGCCAGGCGCGGATGCAGCCGCGGCCCGCGCAGATCCTGAAATGGGAGGCGATCGTCAACGATCCGATCGGCGCGCTCGCCGCCGTGCTGGCCTATGAGCTGATCGTCGCGCTTCGCACCTCCGCCACGCTGGGGGAGGCCGCGTGGCACCTCGTCTCCGGCATCGCGGTGGCGAGCGTGCTGGGCTATTTCGGCGGGCGGCTGCTCGCCTCGTCCTTCCGGCGCGGCAAGGTGCCCGAATACATGAAGGTCCCGGTGATGTTCGGCGCGGTGCTGGGCATCTACGCCGCCTCCGACTACGTCCTGCATGAAAGCGGCCTGCTCGCCGTCACCATCATGGGCGTGGTGCTTGCCAACGCGCATCTGCCCTCGCTGGACGAGATCCGGCGGTTCAAGGAACACGCGACCGTCATCCTCGTCTCGGGGGTGTTCATCCTGCTCGCCGCCTCGCTGAGCATGGAGCAGCTCTTCGGCATCAACTGGCGCACGGTGGTCTTCGTGCTGAGCGTGGTGCTGATCGCGCGGCCGGTGACGGTGTGGATCTCGCTGATCGGGACGGGCCTGCCATGGCAGGAGAAGCTGATGATCGCCTGGATCGGCCCGCGCGGCGTGGTGCTGGTGGCGGTGTCGGGCCTGTTCGGCACGCAGCTGGCCGAGCTTGGCGTTGCCGACGGGGCGGCACTGACCACGCTCGCCTTCGCCCTCGTGGCGGGAACGGTGGTGCTGCACGGCTTTTCGATGGCGCCGCTGGCGAAGATGCTGGGGCTGACCTCGGGGGCGGCTCCGGGCCTGCTGATCGTCGGCGGCTCGCGCTGGGCGGTGAACCTCGCCCGCGCGCTGGAGGCGGCGGAACTGCCCGCCATGATCGTCGACCGCAACTGGTTCCGCCTACGCGCCGCGCGCGAGGCGGGGGTGAAGACCTATCACGGGGAGATCCTGTCCGAGACGGCGGAGCATGCGCTCGACCTCTCGCCCTATGCCAGCGTCCTCGCCGCCACCGACAATGACGGCTACAACGCGCTGATCGGCACCGATCTCGGCCCCGAGTTCGGGCGCACCAACGTGTTCCAGGTCGGTCGCAACGACGAGGCCGAGGGGCGCGAGGCGCTGCCCGCCAGCCTGGGCGGCCGCGCCTTCGGCGACGGCACCCCCTATGCCGATTTCGCCCGGCTGGAGGCGGAGGGCTGGGCCTTCCGCGTGACGCGCCTCAGCGAGGAATTCGGCCTCGACGACTACCGCAAGACCAATCCCGACGCGCTGATCCTCGGCCTCATCAACGGCGGCGGGCTGCAACTGGTCGAACGCCGCCTGCCCGAGGAGGTGGAGCCCGGCACCCGCCTGCTCGCCTTCGCGCACAAGGACGGCGACCGCGGCGCGGGCGCGGAGAAGTGAGCCCCTAGGCGCGCAGCCCCTCTGCCAGCCGCTCGAACGTGTCGAGCGCGCGGGGCAGGGTGGCCTCCGGCGCGTCGGATCCCGCGACCAGCAGCGCCGCGTTCAGCGCCGCGCCGTTCAGCAGGGCCGCCGCCATGCCAAGATCGACGGGCTGCACGATGCCGTCCTCGATCAGCCCGGCGATCAGATCTCGCACCCGGTCGAGACAGGCGAGCTGGCGGGGCCATCGTGACGGGTCGCCCAGTACCGCCGGGCCGTCGAGCAGGACGATCCGCTGGATCTCCGGCTCCAGCGCCATGCGGATATAGGCGCGATACTCCGCCAGGAATGCCGCCCACGGGTCATCGTGCCGCGCGCTCTCCTCGGCCATGCGGGCCAGCATCTCGCCATCGATCTGCTCGATCACGGCCTGTAGCAGACCGGTCTTGCCGCCGAAATTGTGGTAGAGCGCGCCGCGGGTCAGCCCCGCGGCCCCTGTGAAATCGTCCATCGACGCCTCGGCATAGCCCTTCTGCGCGAAGGCCGCGCGCCCCGCCGCGATCAGGCGGGCGCGCGTCTCAGCCATCTTGTCGGCCCGGCTCTTCGTCACGTCCACACTCTCCCGTCGCATACGTGACGTATGTGAATTGACATACGCCATGTATGCGATCTAGTTTCACATACGCGGCGTATCCTACCCGCACGGCAACAGGAGTCCACCATGCCCGAACGCGAGGCCATCTTTCCCGCCGGCCGCCAGGCCCTCTACGACAAGCACGGCTATTCCGCCGCCATCCGCTCGGGCGATCTGCTCTTCGTCTCCGGTCAGGTCGGAGCGACCGAGGCGGGGGAGCCGGAGCCGACATTCGAGGCACAGGTGCGGCGCGCCTTCGCCAACCTGCGCGCGGTGCTCGACGCGGGCGGTTGCACGCTAGACGACGTGGTCGACGTGACCACCTTCCACACCGATCCCGAGGCGCAGTTCGACACGATCATGAAGGTAAAGGCCGAGGAACTTGGCGCGCCACCCTATCCCAACTGGACGGCCCTTGGCGTCAACTGGCTCGCCGGGTTCGATTTCGAGATCAAGGTGATCGCCCGCATTCCGGGCTGAGTCTCAGAGGAGGTCGACCAGCTTGCCCGCCTCGACCGCCGGATCGGCGAGGCGCGTGCGGTCCTCGCCCGGATGGAAGCGCGCGCGCACCGCAGTGGCCATCGGGGCGGGGGCCGCGATCTCGACCCGCGGGCCGATGGATTTCGTCTCCGCCTGCCAGCTTTGCCACAGGGCGCGCTGCGCGGCCTTCGAGGCGCCGTAGCCGCCGTGATAGGCCGTGCCCGCCGCCGGATCGTCGGGCAACAGCGCGACACCCGCGGGCGCGGCCTTCAGCAAGGGTTCGACATTCGTGACCAGCCGCTGCGCCGCGCGCCAATTGACGGCGATGGACTTGTCGAGTTCCTTCTCCGCCACATGGCCCGCGGGCGACAGGGGCGCGGCGTAGATCGCGCAATGCACCCAGGCATCGACCCGGCCCCAGCGTTCGTGCACGGCGAGGCACATGCGCTGCACCCCGCCCTCATCCGTCACGTCGAGCGGTACCAGCGTCACGCCGCCGGGCAGCGCGTCCACCGCGTCCACCGCGTCGGCCAGATCCTCCAAGCCCCCCACGGTGCGCGCCACGGCGACGACATGAGCGCCGCGCGCGGCTGCGGCTTCGGCCACGGCGCGGCCGAGGCCCCGGCTGGCCCCGGTCACGAGAACGATACGGTCGGCGAGTGTCTGTTCCATGCCCGCTATCTGCCCCCCCGCGCGGGCGGTTGCAAGGCCCCGCGCAGTTGACAATCGGGCGCCGAGGACGGCAGATCGGGGCAGGCAACTCCAACGCGAGGACTTTCAGAATGACGCGTCAGACCCCGATGGCCACGACCCTGTGGTCCACCCCCTCCCTCCTGCGCGACGGCGCGCTGATCGTCGGCGCCTCGCTGCTGGTCGCGATCGCGGCGCAGGTCTCCGTGCCGATGTTCCCGGTGCCGATGACGCTGCAGGGCCTCGCGGTGCTGTTCGTCGGGCTCAGCCTCGGCGCGTGGCGCGGGGCGGCGGCGCTGTCGCTCTACCTCGCCGAAGGCGCGATGGGCCTGCCGGTCTTCGCGAATGGCGGCGCGGGCGTGGCCTACATGTTCGGGCCGACCTTCGGCTTCCTGCTGGGCTTCGTCGCGATGGCCTTCGTCGCCGGGTTCCTCAGCGAGCGGGTGCTGGGCCAGTCGCTTCCCGCGCTGATCGTGGCGTCGCTGGCGGGCATGGCAGCACTCTACGTGCCGGGCGTGCTGTGGCCCTTCGCCGTCGCCTCCGCCTTCGGGGTCGAGGCAGGCTGGGCCTCCTCCTCCGCTGCGGGCCTGTGGTCGGGCTGGGTCGCGCCCTTCCTGATCGGCGACGCGGTCAAGGTGGTGATCGCCGCCCTGCTGGTCCGCGCAGGCTTCCGCGCCGCGCGCGGCTGATCCGGTCCCATACCTACCGCGAACGCCGCTCCGATCCGGGGCGGCGTTCTGCTTTTCAGCTTCCTGAAAATACGCAGGCACGACCGATGCGCGGCGGACTTTGCCCTCGATTCCGCGCCTGCTAGGCTACCGAGGCGAAACTACGCATCCGCCTTCAGCTGAATCCGCCCCGCCTCGACCACGTCAGAGGGCTCGATCGGGTAGTCGCCCGAGAAGCAGGCATCGCAGAACTGGGGCTCCGCCGCGCGGGTCTTCTCGCCGCAGGCGCGGTAGAGCCCGTCGAGCGACACGAAGGCCAGCGACGTGACGCCCAGATGCGCGCGCATCTGCTCCACGCTCATCTGCGCGGCCAGGAGCTTCTCCCGCTCGGGCGTGTCCACGCCGTAGAAGCAGGGCCACTGCGTCGGCGGGGAGGCGATGCGGAAATGCACCTCCTTGGCCCCGGCATCGAGGATCATCTCCTTGATCTTGCGGCTGGTGGTGCCGCGCACGACGCTGTCATCGACCAGGATCACCCGCTTGCCCTTGATGAGCGCGCGGTTGACGTTGAGCTTCAGCCGCACGCCCATGTTGCGGATCTCGGCCGTCGGCTCGATGAAGGTCCGGCCCATGTAGCTGTTGCGGATGATGCCCATCGCGTAGGGAATGCCTGACTGCTGGCTGTAGCCGATCGCCGCGGGCGTGCCCGAATCCGGGACGGGGCAGACCAGATCGGCCTCGACCGGCGCTTCCTTGGCCAGCTCCACCCCGATGCGGCGGCGCGTCTCGTAGACGGAGTGCCCGCCGATCACGCTGTCGGGGCGGGAGAAGTAGACATATTCGAACACGCAGAACTTCTTGGCCCGCGACTCGAAGGGGAAGGAGCTTTCGATCCCGTCGGCGGTGGCGATCACCATCTCGCCCGGCTGGACCTCGCGCACGAACTCCGCCCCGATGATGTCGAAGGCGCAGGTCTCGGAGGCCAGGCACCAGCCGCCGCCCTCGATCTTGCCGAGCATCAGCGGGCGCACGCCGCGCGGGTCGCGCACGCCGATCAGCTTGGTGCGGGTCATGGCGATGACGCTGAACGCGCCCTCGACCCGGCGCAGCGCGTCCTTCATCCGCTCGGGGATCGACCGCTGGATCGAGCGCGCCATCAGGTGGATGATGCATTCCGTGTCGCTGGAGGACTGGAAGATAGAGCCGCGGTCGATCAGTTCGGCCCGCAGCGCCTCGGCATTGGTGAGGTTGCCGTTATGCGCGATGGCGCAGCCGCCCATCGAGAACTCGGCGAAGAGCGGCTGCACGTCGCGGATCGCCGCGCCCTTCGACCCGGCGGTGGAATAGCGCACATGCCCGCAGGCGATCTGGCCGGGCAGCTGCTTCATCACCTCGGGCGAGGTGAAGTTGTCGCGCACATAGCCGAACCGCCGGACGGAGGAGAACCCGACACCGGGGGCGAAGCTGACGATGCCGCCCGCCTCCTGGCCCCGGTGCTGCAGCGCGTGCAGGCCCAGTGCGACGAAATTGGCCGCATCCTTCACGCCCGTGGCGCCGAAGATCCCGCATTCCTCGCGCGGCTTATCGTCGCCGCGTGCGTCGAACGGGTGATAGGGCAGGTCGGCGGACGGGGATACGGGCAGGGTGGTCATCGGCAATCTCCCTCGCGCGAAGCTCGCATTGCGCGCCTCATACGCCCTACGGACGGCCTTGTCACCTGTGGCGGTGCAGCATCATCGCACGGGCGCGGGACAGGGCCCGCGATCCGCGATCACGCGTTGCCGCAGCGGCCCATCAGGCTGTCATAGCTTTCGAGGATCTGCGGCGGCACCTCGGTCGGCAGCAGGTTCACGATGCGGTCCTGCAACCCGGCGATGAAGTCGCGGGTATAGGCGTTCTCGACCATCTCGATCGCCTGCTCGGAGACCGGCGCCTGCTCGTAGATGATGAACGCGATCGTGACCAGCAACAGTCCCCGCGCGATGCCGAAGGCGAGACCCAGCCCGCTGTCCACCGGCCCGATGGCCGAGTTCTGCACCGAGTTCGACACCAGCGGGGTGAACAGCGACACCACGATCAGCGCCACCAGGAACAGGATGCCGAAGGCCGCGACGATGCTCAGCTGGCACGAGCCGCCGATGATGTCCGACAGGACCGGCAGTTCGGAGATGATCGGCTCCACGTCCGGGGCGAAGTAGAAGGCCACGACGGCGGCCACGACCCAGCCCGCGATGGACATCACCTCGCGCACGAAGCCGCGCGCATAGGACAGGAGGGCGGAGATCAGGACGATGCCGAGTACGACGGCGTCCACCAGGGTGAATTGATCCATGCGCCGCTATCCGTCTCTTTCAGTCCAAGGGTCCGAATACGCTTTCCACGAAGCCCGCCAGATCGTCAAGGGCTTCCACCGAGATAGCCGTACCCGTGACCCGGCGTTGACCTTCGGGACAGATCGCGCGGGTGAAGCCGAGCTTTTCCGCCTCGCGCAATCGCGCCTCGGGCTGCGGGACGGGGCGCAGCGCGCCCGACAGGCTGATCTCCCCGAAAAACGCCGTCTCGCGCGGCAGGGCATGGTCCTGACGGGCCGAGATTAGGGCCGCCGCGACGGCGAGATCGGCGGCGGGTTCGCGGATGCGCAGGCCCCCCGCGATGTTGAGATAGACGTCCATGCCGCCGAAGCCGATCCCGGCGCGCGCCTCCAGCACGGCGAGGATCATGCCCAGCCGCCCCTGGTCCCAGCCCACCACCGTTCGCCGCGGCGTGGCGAGCGGGGAGGGGGCGACCAGCGCCTGCACTTCGCATAGCAGGGGCCGCGAGCCTTCGATCCCCGCGAACACCACCGAGCCCGAGGCAGGCGCGCCGCGTTCGCTGAGGAACAGCGCGGAGGGGTTGGTGACCTCCGCCAGCCCCGCGCCCGTCATCTCGAACACCCCGATCTCGTCCGCGGGGCCGAAGCGGTTCTTGACCGCGCGCAGGATGCGGAACTGGTGCCCGCGCTCGCCCTCGAAATAGAGCACGGTGTCGACCATGTGCTCGACCACGCGGGGGCCTGCGATCTGGCCTTCCTTGGTGACGTGGCCGACGAGGATCACCGCGATTCCGCGACGCTTGGCGAAGCTGACCAGCTCATGCGCCGCGGCACGCACCTGGCTGACCGAGCCGGGGGCCGAGTCGACGTGATCGGCCCACATGGTCTGGATCGAATCGATGATGGCGAGCTGCGGCCGCTCCGCCTCCAGCGTGGTGAGGATGTCGCGCAGGTTCGTTTCCGCCGCCAGCTTCACAGGAGCGTCGGCCAGGCCCAGCCGCTGTGCGCGCATGCGGATCTGCGCCGCCGCCTCCTCGCCCGAGACATAGACCACCCCCGCGCCCGAGCGCGCATAGGCCGCCGCCGCCTGCAACAAGAGCGTGGACTTGCCGATGCCCGGATCGCCGCCGACCAAGGTGGCCGAGGCCGCGACCAGCCCGCCACCCGTCACGCGGTCGAGCTCCCCGATCCCCGACATCGCGCGGGGCAGGGGCGGGTCGGCGACAGACAGGTCCGACAGCGCCACCGTGCGCCCCTTGGCGGTGCCCAGCGCCTTGGGCGCGGCGGAGCCGGTGCCGAGATCCTCGACGATGGAATTCCACGCGCCGCACGCATCGCAGCGCCCGGCCCATTTCTTGTGCGCGGCGCCGCATTCGGCGCAGACATAGGAGGTGGTTCGCTTGGCCATGATCCCGCTTACCTGTCGCGGAACGAAACCGCAACATTTCCGCCTCCGGCGGGAGTATTTGGGCCAATCCGAAGGATCAGAACGGCGCGCCCGCAAGCAACAGCGCGCCGAACACCGCCTGCGCCAGCGGCAGCAGCCGCTCCGCCCCCCGCTCGCCCCAGACGAGGCTGAGCCCGCAGAACAGGAGCGCCCCACCCGCGAGGCGGCCGACGGGCGGCAGGTAGAGCGAGACCGCCATCATGCAGATCAGCGTCGCGACCACCGCGCCGATATGCAGCCAGCGGCGCAGCCCGGGCTGCACCACCGCCCGCCAGACCGACCAGAAGCCCGCGCCGAACACGGCGAAGCCGATGAGGATGCCGCCCAGAAGCTCGAAGATCGTCATCGCACCCTCCCGCTCGACACCAGCGAGGCCAGCACGCAGGCGGTGAACAGCCACAGACCCCAGAGCGGCGTGACGCTCGCCCCCGCGATACCCTTCGCGACCACGATATAGAGCGCGATCAGGAACACGTCCGCCATCGACAGTTTCGCGAGCCAGGGCAGGGCGGCGCGCGCGCGGGCCGGGAGGCGTCCGGCGAGGGCCGCCTGCGTCGCGATGACCTTGAGATAGGGCAGCACGACCGCCAGCAGCGCGACGAGCACCGCCAGCCCCGGCGCCTCCGCCCACAGGGCCGCCACTCCCGACAGGATCGACACCGCGTCCCCGCCGAGGAACCACAGCACCCGCGCCTCGATCAGCGGCGCGGCCCAGGCGACGGGGTAGAGGATGAGGAGGGTAGCGTTGGCGAGGGCGGCGGGGGTCATGCGAGTGCCCAGAGGGCTGCTACCGCAACGATGGCCAATGCAACGGGCACGAGGTCGAGTCGCGATGGGCGACGGATCGCGCCCACGACGTAGCCGCCAGCCGCGACAAAACTCAGCCAGATGAGCCCAGTTTTGCGAAGCGGAAATTCAGGGACGAGGAGGAAATGCGAGAATTGCAACAATATCCACATTGCAAGAGTACCGAAGGCAATCCCCGTCAACCGACCGATGAAATTGCCCTTGAGATACACTGCAATGCCCGACAGCACCAAGGTGCCCAGAACGATTGACTCCTGCACGACGAACTCTCCAGGCGTGCAGCACATCCCTACCGCACCGCCGCGATCGGTCCCTCGGCGCGGCCGGTCACGAACTGGTCAACGTATGGATCGCCGCTGTCGTCGATGGCTTCGGACGGGCCGGTCCAGCGGATCAGGCCGTCATGCAGCATCGCCACCTGATCGGCGATCACCCGGACGCTCGTCATGTCGTGGGTGATGGTCATGCCGGTCGCGCCCATCTCCTCGGTAATCTCGACGATCAGCTCGTTGATGACGCCTGCCATGATCGGATCGAGGCCGGTCGTCGGCTCATCGAAGAAGATGATCTGCGGGTCGGTCGCGATGGCTCGCGCCAGGCCCACGCGTTTCTGCATCCCGCCCGACAGCTCCGCCGGGAACTGGTCGGCCACGTCCGCGCCGAGGCCGACTCGCCGCAGCTTCTCGATGGCGAGCTCACGCGCCTGAGCTTTCGCGATCTTGCCCGAGCCGCGCCGCAGGCGGAAGGCCACATTCTCCCACACGCTGAGCGAATCGAAGAGCGCCGCCCCCTGGAACAGCATCCCGAACCGCGCAAGGAACGCGTCGCGATCGTCATCCGCCGCCTGTCCGTCGAGCAGGATGGTCCCCGCATCCGGTTTCACCAGCCCCAGCACGCATTTCAACAGCACCGACTTGCCGGTGCCCGACCCGCCGATGATGACCGTGTTCTGCCCGGCGGGCGCGACGAGGTCGACGCCGCGCAGGATATGCTTGGACCGAAAGGACTTCTTCAGCCCGGATATGGCGATCTCGGTGCTCATGACGTGAAGAACAGCTCCGTCAGCAGGTAGTTCGCGGCGAAGATCAGCACCGAGGCCGAGACCACCGCGCTGGTGGTCGCGCGGCCCACGCCCTGAGCGCCGCGCCCCGAATTGTAGCCGTGGAAACAGCCCATCAGGCTGAGCAGGAACCCGAACACCGCCGCCTTCAGCAGGCCCGAGATCACGTCCCACCCGGTCAGGAAATCGGCGGTGGTCTGCAGGTAGGTCGCGCCGTTGAAGCCCAGCCGCCCGATGCCGACGAAATAGCCGCCCATGATGCCGATGATGTCGCCCACCAGCACCAGGATCGGCAGCGTCAGCGTCGCCGCGACGATGCGCGGCACGATCAGGTACTTCATCGGGTTCGTGGACAGGGTCGACAGCGCGTCGATCTGTTCGGTCACGCGCATGGTGCCGATCTCCGCCGCGATGGAGGCGGAGACGCGGCCCGCCACCATCAGCCCGCCCAGCACGGGCCCGAGCTCGCGCACCATGCCGATGGCGACGATGGAGGGCACCACCGATTCCGCGTTGAACCGCGCCCCGCCGGCGAAGATCTGCAAGGCGAGCGCGCCGCCCGTGAACAGCGTCGTCAGCCCGACCACGGGCAGCGAGAACCAGCCGATGCGCATGATCTGCCGCGCCAGCTCGCGCGGGTAGAAGGGCGGGCGCACGACATGGCTGACGGCGTCGAGCGCGAAGAGGACCAGCGCGCCCGTTCCCCGGCAAAGTTCGATGACACCCGCACCGATCCCGGCGAGAAATCGCTGAAACGCGCCCATGCCCGTCCTCTTTTGCAAAAGTTGCGCAGACCTAACGCGCAAGACGCGATCCGCCAAGGGCAAGTTGATGCCGCAACCGGTCGCACCCGCGCAGCCGCTTCACTTTCCGGTATATTTTCTGTCGTAGCGATGGCCGAGGCTGGTCAGGATCTCGTAACCGATCGTGCCCGCGGCCTCGGCCAGCGCATCGATGCCCTGATGCGGGCCGAGGATGTCGAGATGCGTAGGCACCTCCCCGATATCGGTCACGTCCACGGTCAGCAGGTCCATCGAGACGCGACCGGCCAGCGGGCAGGGCTGGTCCCCGGCCCAGAGGCGCGCGCGCCCGCCCATCGCGCGGATCAGCCCGTCCGCATATCCGGCCGAGACGGTCGCGATGCGCGAGGGGCGCTCGGCGGTCCATGTACCGCCATAGCCCACCACCTCGCCCGGTGCCACGTCGCGGACCTGGATCACCGGCAGCGACAGGCGCACCACGGGCCGGGCTTGCGCGAAGGGCATCCCGCCATAGAGGCCGATCCCCGGCCGGGTCAGGTCGAACGCGTAGTCCGGCCCCATCAGAACGCCCCCCGTGGCCGAGAGCGAGCGCCGCCCGACAGGTGCCATCTCGCAAAAGGCAGCGAGCTGGGCCGCGTTCATCGGATGACCGGATTCGTCGGCACAGGCCAGGTGGCTCATCACCAGACGAGGCTCGCCCAGGTCGGGCAGGGCGGCGAGATCCGCCGCCTCCAGCCCCAGCCGGTTCATGCCGGTATCGTACTGCAACGCGAAGGGCCCGCCCGCCCAGGCCCGCGCCTGCTCGATCGAGTTGAGGCAGGGGATCAGCGCGGCCTCTTGGAACAGCGGCATGTCCGCCTGGGCCATCAGACCCGAGAACACATAGATCTCCGGTCTTTGCCCGAGGATGCCGCGCAGCGCCACGCCCTCCTCGACCTGCGCCACGAAGAAGCTGCGCGCGCCTTCCTCCGCCAGCGCCCGCGCCACGGGGGCGAGGCCCAGCCCGTAGGCATCCGCCTTGACCACCGCGCCGGTCTCGGGCGCGCGGTCGAGGGCGCGCCAGTTGGCCCGGATCGCGCCGAGATCTATGGTCAGCTCTGCCTGCAAGCGTCGTCCTTTTTGCGTATTTTAAGGAAGCTGAAAGGTTCGAGTGCTTAGCTAGCGCCACGGTACAGGCTGGCGAGCCGATGACCGTGGAAGGTGAAGATGGCCCGTTCCGGCGGACCGTCGCCATCGCGCGCAGCGGCCGGGGCGGGTCATGACCCTCCAGCTTCATCTTCCCCGAAAATACGCAAATCCCGCGCTCAGAAGTCCTGCGCGCCCGCCTGCCAGCTCTGCACCAGGTCCGAAAAGCGCGTGAACCGCCCCTCGAAGGCGAGCGGGACCGCGCCGATGGGGCCGTGACGCTGCTTGCCGATGATGACCTCGGCCTTGCCCGTTACCTGCTCCATCAGCTCCTGCCACTTGGCGGTCGCCTCCAGATCGGTTTCGGACGGCATCTCTCGCTCACGGTAATATTCCTCGCGGTAGACGAACATCACCGCGTCCGCGTCCTGCTCGATCGAGCCGGATTCGCGCAGGTCCGAAAGCTGCGGGCGCTTGTCGTCGCGATTCTCCACCTGGCGGCTGAGCTGCGACAGCGCGATGACCGGGATCTCGAGCTCCTTGGCGATGGCCTTGAGCCCTTGCGTGATCTCGCTCACCTCGTTGACGCGGCTCTCGTTGGCCCGCCCGCCGGTGCCCTTCAGGAGCTGCAGGTAGTCGATGAACAGCACGTCGAGCCCGTGTTGCCGCTTCAGCCGCCGCGCGCGCGCCGCTACGGTCGAGATCTTCAGCGCGGGCGTGTCGTCGATATAGAGCGGGATCTTCTCCAGCGTCTTGGAGGCTTCGATGAAGCGGCGGAACTCGTCGGGGTCGAGCGAGCCGTCGCGGATCTTGTGGCTGTCCACCTCCGCCTGCTCGGCCAGGATCCGCGCGGCCAGCTGGTCGGCGCTCATCTCCAGCGAAAAGAACCCGACCACGCCCCCATCGACCGTGCCTTCGGTGCCGTCGGTGCGCAGGCCCTTCTTCCACGCCTTCGCGATGTTGAAGGCGATGTTCGTGGACAGCGCCGTCTTCCCCATCGAGGGCCGCCCCGCGAGGATCAGCAGGTCGGACTTGTGCAGCCCCCCAAGCTTCGCATCGAGATCGGAGAGCCCGGTGGAGATGCCCGCGAGCTTCCCCTCCCGCTGGTAGGCGGAGTTGGCGACGTTGACGGCGGTCGTCAGCGCGCGCAGGAAGGACTGGAAGCCGCCCTCGACCCGGCCCTGTTCGGCAAGCTGGTAGAGCTTCGCCTCCGCCTCGACGATCTGGTCCTTGGGCTCGTGCTCGACCGTCACCGACTTGGCGGTGCCCGCGATATGCTCTCCGATCTCGATCAGCGAGCGGCGGATGGCGAGGTCGTAGATCATCTGGGCGTAGTCGCGCGCGGCGAACACGGAAATCGCCGCGCCCGCGAGCCGCGCGAGATAGGCGGGCCCCCCGAGTTCCGCCAGTCCCGGATCGTCGGCCAGGAAGGCCTTGAGCGTCACCGGCGAGGCGAGCGCGTTCTTCTGGATCCGCTGGGCGGCGACCTCGTAGATTCTCCGGTGCACGGGGTCGTAGAAATGCGCGGGCTCGATGATCGCCGCGACCTTGTCATAGACCTCGTTATTGACCAGCAGCGCGCCCAGAAGGGCCTGCTCCGCCTCGATATTGTGCGGAAGCGGTGCTGCGTCCGCCTCGTCGCGCGCCTCGTGGGAATACGCCCCGTCCATCATGTCACACCTGCTCGCTTTGCCACTTTTGGTATTGGCCCTTATAGCGCGCCTCGGGCTTGTCCCCGGCATGTGAAGGATGGGGATAAGTCGGGCGCCGGGCCTTGCGCGGGAGCCTACCGCATCGGCGGAGGAAGGGGAACAGCGCGGGCCACTCGCGCGTCGATGGGGCATGATCCAGAGCAAACCCTACCCCGAGACGCCCGACGGCCGCTATTTCGTCGCCAAGGACCGCCTGTGGCGCAAGACAGACCCGCGTTTGGACGAGGCCGAGCGCAAGGACGCCGTCAGCGCCCTGATGAAGGCCCGCCGCGCAGTGCGCTTCGCGAAGACGGACGCGGAAGAGCGGACGGCCCGCGACGCGGTGCAGGCGGCGAAGGAACGGCTGGGCGAGCGGGGGCCTGTGTGGTGGGACGACGGCGCGGAGGACGAGACGGGCCGCGCGCCGTGGAATTCGAGCTATGCGGAGTGGTGGGAGGGGATTCGTTAAAGCGGCTTCAATTTTGGGGACGAGACAGCAAGCTCAAACATTGAGCCCGGCGCTGCGAGAGTAGTCTGCTTTTCGATCGAATCCCAAAGTCTTATTAAGCGTTCTGCTTGTCTCATCACCGGCGACTTATACAAGCCTTTTGCCATGAAGAAGCCAACTAGTGTCGAAGACTTGAATGCCATTCGTTCGGCCTTGTTGGCCGTAATACGACGGTCGCCAGAAACGACTATCCAGCCTCGCTCAGAACTTAATTGTGAAATCCACTTTAAATCTGTGACACCAGGTCCAAATTTGTTTCTCATCCAATCAACTTCGTCAACACCAGCCCTTAACTCGCGCATGGCTCGCGCAATAGCGGGAGACAGGTTCTCGTCGAACAAAACCTTCAAGCGGCCCTCAATGTCTCTTCGAAATTTACGGCGTCGCGAACAACTCCCTCGGGAACATCGTATAAGCGCGACACTGACTTAAGAGAGCCCTCGGAGCGAACTGCATCTGACAGAGTCGCGGTAGGAACTCCATATTCAGTTGCAATTGGCGCTCCAAATGATCTGACTGGGTCAATAACGATTGACCTTTTCCCGCGGAACGGTCGCCACCTGGCCACGATGCCTTCCTCTAGATCGAGATCTTTAAAGCTCTGCTCAATTACATCGCGGAGAACAAATTGGCGATCTTTCAAATCAATAAGTTTTTTATCACCGTTAGCGTCGGCCGACTCGAGAAAGATTGTTGCGCCATCACTACGAAATTGTCCGGTGAGGAAGGGATGGTCGCTTTCTAGAATGTCTTGTGCATTTTTTAGGCTCGATCGAATGGCTTGAAGGCCAATTCCAAGGTCGTTGAATGACTTAACAAAACGTAGTTCGATTAAATCCTTAAAATTAAGTTCCAAGTGTCCTGTCAGGGCAATCAAATCGGGAGTCCACAGCGGCTGTTGTTCGCGTCTCTCGTTTTTGTACGTGTAGTTGTAGCCGCTAAGCCAACGCCGGACCTTCGCCGGGGTGAGACGCGCTAAACGCGATACTTCGGAGACGCTATACACACCGCCTCCAATTACCGCATTTGCATCAATGGAGAAATCTGCTGCTCGCATGCGAACCTACATATAAAAAACCCCCGCCCGGATTCTACCGCGCGGGGGGAGCAATTCAATGCCGATCCGTCCGGTCTCAGACGTCGGGCTGTTCGTCGTCCTCGGCGGGCGCGTCTTCGATCGGGGCCGCGCGCTCGTCCTCGTCGTCGAAGTCGTTGGCGGCACCGCCCACGTCATCGAACAGCTCGGCGATGTCGAACTCGGCTTCCGCGTCTTCCTCGGCGCGGATGTCGGCGATCGATTTGCCCTGCGCCTGGATCTCGGCTTCCTCGGCCGAGCGGGCCACGTTGACGGTGATGGTCGCCGACACCTCGGGGTGCAGCACCACTTCCATCTCGTGCAGGCCCAGCTCCTTGATCGGCTGGTCGAGCACGATCTGGCGCCGCTCGATGGTGAAGCCGTTCTCGCTCGCCACGTCCGCCGCGTCGCGCGTGGAGACGGAGCCGTAGAGCGCGCCGGAATCCGATGCGGAGCGGATCACGACGAAGGTCTGGCCGTCCAGCGTTTCCGCCAGCTTCTCGGCTTCCTTCTTCGTCTCCAGGTTGCGGGCCTCCAGCTGGGCCTTCTGCTCCTCGAAACGGGCCTTGTTGGCCTCGTTCGCGCGCAGCGCCTTGCCCTGGGGCAGCAGGAAGTTGCGGGCGTAGCCCGGCTTCACCGAGACCACTTCGCCCATCTGGCCGAGCTTGGCCACGCGTTCCAGAAGAATAACGTCCATTGCTCAGACCCTCACTTCACGGCGTAGGGCAGCAGGGCGAGGAAGCGGGCGCGCTTGATGGCCTTGGCCAGCTCGCGCTGCTTCTTCGCCGACACTGCGGTGATGCGGGAGGGGACGATCTTGCCGCGCTCGGAGATGTAGCGCTGCAGCAGTTTCACGTCCTTGTAATCGATCTTCGGCGCGTTCTCGCCCGAGAAGGGGCAGGATTTGCGGCGGCGGAAGAAAGGCTTGCGTGCCATGTGTCTCTACTCCTCTCGATCAGTCGCGGCGCGGGCCGCGGTCGCCACGGTCGCGGCGCGGGCCACGCTCGTCGCGGGCGTTCTTGGCCTGGACGACGGCCGAGGGACCTTCCTCGTGCTCCTCGACCTTGACGGTCAGGACGCGCATCACGTCGTCGTGCAGGCGCATCAGGCGCTCCATCTCCTGCACGGCGTCGGACGGGGCGTCCGAGCGCATGAAGGCATAGTGGCCCTTGCGGTTCTTGTTGATCTTGTAGGCCATGGTCTTGAGGCCCCAGTACTCCGTGTCGGAGACCGAGCCGCCATTGTCCGTGAGCACGGAGGAGAAGTGCTCGATCAGGCCTTCGGCCTGCGCGGTGGACAGGTCCTGCCGCGCGATGAAGGTATGCTCGTAGAGAGCCATGTGTTCACCATCATGTCGGGCGCGTTTCAAAATGTGCCGGAGATACCCGGTGCAGGCACATACGAGGGACGTCGCGATTCGGAAGAATTGCGCCGGGAAGGGGCCTTATACACCCGCGCGGGTGCGGCGCAAGCGTTCAGGGTTGCACCCGCCGCCCCCGCGCCGCAGGGTCGCGCGGCAAACGGAGGTCGCGCCATGCCCTGGATCCTGCTCATCGTCGCCATCGCCGGGGAGGTCATCGGCACCACCGCGCTCAAGGCCTCGGACGGGTTCACGAGGCTGGGTCCGGGGCTGGTGGCCTTCGCGGGCTACGCGGTGGCGTTCTGGTTCCTCGCCCAGGTGCTGCGCACCATCCCCGTGGGCATCGCCTACGCGATCTGGTCCGGGGTCGGGATCGCGGCGATGGCGGTGATCGGACGGCTCGCATTCGGACAGAAGCTCGACCCGGCGGGGCTGGTCGGCATCGGGCTGATCGCGGCCGGTGTGCTCGTCATCAACACGCTGTCGAACAGCGGTCACTGAGCGGCGCGCCCCTCGCGCCAGATCACGAACAGGCCCGCCGCCACCACGATGCCGCCGCCGATCAGCAGCGCGGCGCCGGGTACCTCGTCCCAGATCAGCCAGCCCGCGATCCCCGCCCAGACCAGCGCGGTATAGTCGAGCGGGGCGACCACCGCGGCGGGCGCCATGCGGAAGGCCTGGCTGATCAGCGTCACTCCCAGCGTGCCGACCACCGCCATGACGGCGAAGAGCATGAGGTCGCGCGGCCCCACAGGCGGCCAGTCGAAGAGCAGCGTGACGCTCGACATCAGGAAGGGGAACAGGGTGAGGTAGAACATCATCGTGCGCGGGCTGTCGGCGGCGTCGATGAACCGGGCGGAAATCATGGTCAGCGCGTAGCACACCGCCGCCGCCAGCGGCAGCAGCGCCGCCCACTGAACCGTGCCGCCGCCCGGCTGCAAGATCACCATCGCGCCCGCGAAGCCTACGGCCAGCGCGATCCAGCGCGGCGCGCCGACCCTCTCCTTCAGGATCGGCACCGACAGGGCGGTGACGAAGAAGGGCGCGGTCAGCACCAGCGCCGTCGCCTCGGCGAGCGGCATGACCCGCATCGACAGGAAGAAGGTCCAGGTCGCCCCCATGATCAGCGCCGCGCGCGCGAAATGCACGGCCGGACGCCGGGTGCGAAAGCTGCGCGGTCCGTCGAGCGACAGGATCAGCAGCGTGACGAGCGGCAGCGCGATGGCACTGCGCGCGAACATGATGTGGAAGGGCGAGAAGCGCGCGACCAGATCCTTCGCCGCCATGTCGCTCATCACCAGCAAGCCCACGCCCGCGCACATCGTGGCGATGGCGGGTCCGTGGCCGGATCGGGGCAGGGGGATGCTCATGCGCCCGGCGTCGCACGGAACCGCGCCGCCCGCAAGCGTGGCGGGCGTCGGAGCCTCCGGCGGGGATATTTGGCGGAAGTGAAGGGCGGGGCAGGCGCCTTCTCCCGACGGGCGATGCTGCGCCGGTCGATCGCGCTTCACTTCCTGCAAGTATCCCCGCCGGAGGCGCATCTCTCCACCCCGCACCGCGGCCTGCAAAACGGGCGCCGCCCTTGCCCCGGCCCGTCGCGGCCCCTACACCCCAAGGCAGGGAACACAAGGGAGGACGCCATGCGCGCATTCGTATTTCCGGGCCAGGGGGCGCAGACCGTCGGCATGGGCCGGGACCTCGCCGAACGCTGGCCCGCCGCCGCCGCGGTGTTCGAGGAGGTGGACGACGCGCTGGGGGAGAAGCTCTCCGCCACCATCTGGGAGGGCGACGCCGAGACGCTGACGCTGACCGCGAACGCCCAGCCCGCGCTGATGGCGACCTCGATCGCCGCGCTGCGCGCGCTGGAGGCGGAGGGGCATTCCATCGACGGCGCGTCCTACGTGGCCGGGCATTCGCTGGGCGAATATTCCGCGCTCTGCGCCGCGGGTTCGCTGAGCCTCGCCGACACCGCGCGTCTGCTGCGCCTGCGGGGCCGGGCGATGCAGGAGGCGGTGCCGGTGGGCGAAGGCGCGATGGCGGCGCTGCTGGGCCTCGACTTCGCCACGGCCAAGGAGGTGGCGCGCGACGCCGCCCAGGGCGAGATCTGCCAGGCGGCCAATGACAACGACCCAAGCCAAGTCGTGATCTCCGGCCACAAGGCGGCGATCGAGCGGGCGGTGGAGATCGCGCAGGATCGCGGGGCCAAGCGCGCCGTGATGCTGCCCGTCTCCGCCCCGTTTCATTGCGCGTTGATGGAGCCCGCGGCGCGCGTCATGGCCGAGGCGCTCGACGACGTGGACATCGCCGAGCCATCGGTGCCGCTGGTCGCCAACGTCACCGCGTCGGCCGTGGACTCGCCCAGCCTGATCCGCACGCTGCTGATCGAGCAGGTCACCGGATCCGTCCGCTGGCGCGAGAGCGTGGCCTGGATGGCCGCGCAGGGCGTGGACGAGGTCTGGGAGATCGGCGCGGGCAAGGCGCTGTCGGGCATGATCCGGCGCATCGACCGCTCGCTGACCTGCACCGCCATCGGCACGCCCGCCGATATCGAGAAACTGACCGCATGAGCGGCATCGCCGAGGTGTCCCTGCCGGCGATGCGGCTGGCCATGGCGCGCGCGCGGATCGCGCCGCTGGCCGTGCCGGGGACGCTTCCGGCGCTGTTCGACCGCATCTACGCGACGCTGCACGACGAGGGGGTCGAACCTGCGGGCCTGAACCAGGCGCTCTACCGGTTCGAGGACGACGCGCTTCTGACCGTCGCGGCGGTCGAGGTGCCCGAAGGCTTCGACGGGGGCGAAGACGTGGCGGTCGAGACGGTCCCCGCCGCCCGCACGCTGCATCTGCGGCATGTGGGCCCCTATTCGGGCCTTCCCGCCATTTTCGAGCGTCTGCACGGTGCGGCGGCGGCGCGTGACCTCAAGCCGGGCCGCTGGGGGCGCGAGCTCTACCAGCCCTGGTCCCCCTATCCCCAGCGTCGCATCACCGACGTTCATATCGAGATCGCCTGAAGGAGTTACCATGTTCGACCTGACCGGAAAGACCGCCCTCGTGACCGGAGCCTCCGGCGGCATCGGCGGCGCCATCGCCACCGCGTTGCACGGGGCGGGCGCCACCGTGGGGCTGAGCGGCACGCGCGAGGCGCCCTTGCAGGACCTGGCCGGGCGGCTGGGCGAGCGGGCGCATGTGCTGCCGTGCAACCTCTCCGACGCCGAGGCCGTGGAGGCGCTGCCCAAGCAGGCGGCGGAGGCGATGGGATCGCTCGACATCCTCGTCAACAATGCGGGCATCACCGCCGACCAGGTCTTCATGCGCATGTCCGACGAGGACTGGGCGAAGGTGATCGAGGTGAACCTGACCTCCACCATGCGGCTGTGCCGCGCGGTGATGCGCCCGATGATGAAGGCGCGCTGGGGCCGCATCGTCAACATCACCTCCGTCGTGGGGGTGACCGGCAACGGGGGCCAAGTGAACTACGCCGCGTCCAAGGCCGGGATGATCGGGCTGACGAAATCCATCGCGCAGGAGGTGGCGAGCCGCAACATCACCGCCAACTGCGTTGCCCCCGGCTTCATCGAGACGGCGATGACGGGCAAGCTCAACGACAAGCAGAAGGAGGGGATCCTCGGCGCGATCCCCGCCGGTCGCATGGGCACGGGGGATGAAATCGCCTCCGCCGTGCTCTATCTCGCAAGCCAGGAGGCGGCCTACGTGACCGGCCAGACGCTGCATGTGAACGGCGGCATGGCCATGATCTGACGCGGCGTCCGGGGCGCGTTGCGAAAGCGTTTGCGCCCCCTATCAGGTGTGCTATAGCGCGCCGCACATGGTTCGGGGGTGCCTTTCGCGCGCCCGTACCGCACCACTGTCCGTCGCGGGTCCGCCCGCCTCGGCACCAAGCATCGCCCGGTGCAGACGGGCAGTCGAAGCGGGCAATCGCGCCCGGAAAAACGAGGAAGAGACATATGAGCGACATCGCAGAGCGCGTGAAGAAGATCGTCGTCGAGCACCTGAGCGTCGAAGAGGAAAAGGTTACCGAGAACGCGTCGTTCATCGACGATCTCGGCGCCGACAGCCTCGACACCGTCGAGCTGGTCATGGCCTTCGAGGAAGAGTTCGGGATCGAGATCCCCGACGACGCCGCCGAGACGATCCAGACGGTCGGCGATGCGATCAACTTCATCAAGGGCGCGCTGTAAGCGACGCTCGCGTTCCCCGAAGGGGGATGGGTGAGATAGAGGGCGTGCCCAGGCGGGCGCGCCCTTTTCATTTGCAAGCCTCAGGCCGAATGCGGGCTGGAAATGACCCATCGGGTCAACGTCCCCTCGATCGCATCGGCGGTGAAGAGCATGACGACCCAGCGCCGCGGATCGTCGCGCGGATGGCTGGCCCAGAGGCGGAACGACGTAAAGCCCTGCGGCGGCGGCACCGTCTCCTCCCGCAGCATTGGATAGGCCCGCAGGACGTAGAGGCTGGCCGCTTCGGTGAAGGCCGCACGCTCCTCGGGGTCGAGTTCGACGAACTGGTTCGTGACGCCGCACCCCCGGCCGATCGACGCCGCCCAGCCGGTCGAGCGGTCGATCCAGGTCATCCCGAACTCGGTCACGGTGAAATCGAGATCGTGCTGCAGCATGGCAGGGAGCGCGCCGCTGCGAGCCCAGGATGTGCAGACTTGCTGGAACAGCGTCAGCGCCGTCGCCGCGTGGACACTGGTCAGCCGGGAGTGCGCCTCGCGCAGTCCCGCGCCGAGGATGAGGCCGCCGAGGATGGCGGCGATCATCAAGGGTGTTCGCCTGGCTGTCATCGGATCATCCCGTTCGAGTTGGAGGCATCATGCGAAGGCGTGACTATCTTTATGTAAAAGAGGACACGCTCTGACGGAATTGCCACTGCATCGCAGTCCTTCAGACTTTGAAGCGGCACATCTGTCCCCCCGCGCGGACTCAAGCCGAAGGCGCCGCGCATCGCCGGGCCGCCCCCCGGCACGGCGATATGGTTGATGTAGGCGCAATGTGGCGAGGTCTCACGGTCTTTGCGGCTATGAAGCGATACGTTCGGACGTTGGATCGCCGCACAGCGGCCCGCGGATGCGCGGCTCGCGTGCCACCTGGAGCTGCGCGACGAACGGCGTTTCGCCGATTGTACGTCTAAGCATCCGCCGCATTCGGGCAGACCATTCGGCCAAGCGCGCAGCCCTCTCTTGTCGCATCCCCCCGGCAAACGTTATATCGGCTTCCAAGAAACAGTGAGGAGAGCGGTATGCGGCGCGTTGTCGTGACGGGACTGGGGATGGTCACGCCCCTGGCGTGCGGGGTCGAGGAGACGTGGAGCCGCCTTCTGGAGGGCCGCTCGGGCGCGGGGAAGATCACGCGGTTCGATGCCTCGCATCTGGCCACGCAGATCGCCTGCGAGGTGCCGCGCGAGGGCGAGGCGGCCTTCAACGTCGAGGACTGGATGAGCGCGAAGGACGCGCGCAAGGTCGACGACTTCATCCAGTATTCCATCGCGGCATCCACG
Organism: Roseobacter sp. HKCCA0434; assembly: GCF_032464675.1. Taxonomy (NCBI): domain Bacteria; kingdom Pseudomonadati; phylum Pseudomonadota; class Alphaproteobacteria; order Rhodobacterales; family Roseobacteraceae; genus Roseobacter; species Roseobacter sp. HKCCA0434. Next base: position 86,821 of record NZ_JAWDKL010000011.1, on the reverse strand, counting down.
CAGGCGGTCGAGGATGCGGGCTGGACGCCCGAGGACGAGGCCGACCGGGTGCGCACCGGGGTCATCATCGGGTCTGGCATCGGCGGACTCGATTCGATCGCGGAGACGGCCTACCTGCTGCGCGAAAAGGGCCCGCGCCGGGTGTCTCCCTTCTTCATTCCCGGATCGCTGATCAACCTGTGTTCGGGTCAGGTCTCGATCAAATACGGCTTCAAGGGGCCGAACCACGCGGTCGTCACCGCCTGCTCGACGGGCGCGCACGCCATCGGCGACGCCTCGCGGCTGATCCAGTTCGGCGATGCGGACGTCATGGTCGCGGGTGGCGCGGAAAGCGCGATCTGCGAGCTCGGCATCGCGGGCTTCAACGCGTGCAAGGCGCTGAGCACCGGCTACAACGACACGCCCGAGAAGGCCTCGCGCCCCTATGACAAGGATCGCGACGGCTTCGTCATGGGCGAGGGCGCGGGAATCGTCGTGCTGGAGGAATACGAGCACGCGAAGGCGCGGGGTGCCAAGATCTATGCCGAGGTCGTGGGTTACGGCCTGTCGGGCGACGCCTATCACATCACCGCGCCGTCCGAGGATGGCGACGGGGCGTTCCGCTCGATGAGTGCCGCGCTGGAACGCGCGGGGCTGGAGCCGGGCGATATCGACTACATCAACGCGCACGGTACCTCCACGATGGCCGACACGATCGAGCTCGGCGCGGTGGAGCGGCTGATGGGCGATGCGGCGGGCAAGGCCACCATGTCGTCGACAAAATCCGCGACGGGGCATCTGCTGGGCGCTGCGGGGGCGATCGAGGCGATCTTCTCGATCCTCGCGATCCGCGATCAGGTGGTGCCGCCGACCATCAACCTCGACAACCCGGCGGTGGACACGCCGCTGGACCTCGCGCCCAACGCGAAGCGGGAGCGTGAGGTGAAGGTGGCGCTCTCCAACTCCTTCGGCTTCGGCGGCACAAATGCCTCCGTCATCTTCAAGCAGGTGGACGCATGATGCGCTCGGTCGTCGCCAACATGTTCACCTTCCTGATCGTGGGTCTCGCCATCCTGGCGGGCGCGATCTTCTGGGGGCAGCGGACCTTCGTGGAGCAGGGGCCGCTGGCGGAGGCGATCTGCTTCAGCGTGCCCAGCGGCACCAATATCGGCCGCGTGGCCGAGGATCTGGCCGAGCAGGGCGCGGTCGAGAGTGCGACGCTGTTCCGCGTCGGCTCGAACTACACGGGGCGGTCTGGGTCGCTGAAGGCCGGGAACTTCACGATCCCCGCGGGCGCGTCGATGGACGAGATCCTGAGCGACATCACCCGCAGCGGGCCGAGCACCTGCGGGACCGAGATCAACTACCGAGTGGGCGTGACCTCGATCGAGGCGCTGGCGCGCGAGATCGACCCGGAGACGGGCAACTATGTCGAGGTCGCGACCTATGACATGGCAGCGGAAGAACCTGAAATTCCCGAAGAATACACCGCCATCGCCGATAGCGAGGTGACGCCGCGCTACCGCATCACGATGGCGGAGGGCGTGACCAGCTGGCAGGTGCTGCAGGCGTTGCAGGCGATCCCGTTCCTGGAGGGCGAGGTGACCGAGACGCCCGACGAGGGCACGCTCGCGCCCGCGAGCTACGAGATCCGCGAGGGCGACACGCGCGCCGAGGTGATCGAGCGGATGCAGGCGTCGCAGGCCTCGCAGCTGGCCGAGGCGTGGGAGGGGCGCGACCCCGACCTTCCGCTGGAGAGTGCGGAGGAGCTGCTGATCCTCGCCTCGATCGTCGAGAAGGAGACCGGCGTGGCGGCGGAGCGTCCGCAGGTGGCCTCGGTCTTCGCCAACCGGCTGCGCGACGGGATGCGGCTGCAGACCGACCCGACGGTGATCTACGGCATCACGAATGGCGAGGGCACGCTGGGGCGGGGGCTGCGGCGCAGCGAGCTGGATGCCGCGACCCCCTACAACACCTACCAGATCGACGGGCTGCCGCCGACGCCGATCGCCAATCCGGGGCGCGAGGCGATCCTGGCCGCGGCGAACCCGGACGAGACGCCCTATTTCTACTTCGTGGCCGACGGGACGGGCGGGCACGCCTTCGCCGAGACGCTGGACGAGCACAACGAGAACGTCGCCCGCTGGCGCGAGATCGAGGCGCAGCAGAATCAGTAGGGCGGGTGATTCCCGGCATGACGGATCGAAACGGGCAGTCGAAAGGTTAACGCGACTGCCCGTTTTTCGTTCTATAGTTGATCTCAAAAGTTAACGCCGAATAAAGATCGATCGTTTCGCAAGTTTTGCCTTGACCCAGCGCGCGGTCTGGGGCATACATTCATGCAAGCTGATAGAAGTGGGCAAGGCGGCAGCGGAGCGATCCGGGGCCGCTTTTTTATTTTACCAATTTCAGCGGAAACCTTTTGTTCATGACTGATTACGACGACAGCCAGTCCGGTGGGGCGAACTGGCGGATTTCCTGTGCGCGCACGGTCTACAAGCAGCTCGGCATGGCCCTTGAGGGCAGGCTCCGGCAGCTGGGAGAGACGGAACCGGCCTCGGCCGATGACGGGCTGGCCAAGAAGATCGCGGAGGAGATCCGCCTCCACCAGAAATCCCTGATCCAGCTCCTAGAGTATGAGGCCACCCTCGATGACCGCAACGCAAGCTCTGCCTCCGGCGGACCCGATATCGACTTCGATGCCGCACGAGATGAGCTTCGTGCACGAATTCTTGCTGTCCGCAAACGAGGCTGACATCGAGGAGTTCCTCGACGGGCTGAGCGACAACGCCATCGCGGCGCTGAGCTGGTTCTGGGACATCTGGGCGCTTGACCACCAGCGCGCGCCCGCGGGCGACTGGTCGACCTGGCTGATCATGGGCGGGCGCGGTGCGGGCAAGACGCGCGCGGGGGCCGAATGGGTGCGGGGCCTCGTGGAGGGGCCGACGCCGCTGGCGCCGGGCCGCTGCACGCGGATCGCGCTGGTCGGCGAGACCTATGACCAGGCGCGCGACGTGATGGTGCTGGGCGATAGCGGGCTGATCGCGTGCTCGCCCCCGGATCGTCGGCCGAAATGGATCGCCTCGCGCCGGGTGCTGGTCTGGCCGAACGGGGCGGAGGCGCAGGTCTTCTCCGCCTCGGACCCGCAGGCGCTGCGCGGGCCGCAATTCGATGCGGCCTGGTGCGACGAGCTCGCGAAGTGGAAGAAGGGGCAGCAGGCCTGGGACATGCTGCAATTCGCGCTGCGGCTCGGCGACGATCCGCGCTGCGTGGTGACGACGACGCCTGCGGCGGTCGCGCTGTTCGAGGAGGTGCTGGAGGATGAGGCGACGGTCGTGACCTCGGCCCCGACCAGTGCCAATGCGAACAACCTCGCCCCCGCCTTCCTGCGGGCGGTGACGAAGAAATATGGCGGCACGGTGCTGGGGCGGCAGGAGCTCGACGGCGAGTTGATCCGCGACATGCCCGGCACGCTGTGGCCGCGCGCGCGGATCGAGGCGGCGCGGGTGGACGCGGCGCCGGAATTGACCCGTGTGGTGGTGGCGGTGGACCCGCCCGTCACGGGCAAGGACAGCTCGGACGGGTGCGGGTTGATCGTGGCGGGTCTGGCGCGCGAGGGCGAGAATTGGCGCGCGGTGATCCTGGACGATCTGAGCCTGCCCACCGCGTCCCCGAACGAATGGGCGGCGGCGGCGGTTGCGGCCTATCGCGACTGGCAGGCCGACTGCATCGTGGCTGAGGTCAACCAAGGCGGCGCGATGGTGGAGCGGATGCTGCGCCACAATAGCCCCGACGTGGCCTATCGCGGGGTGCATGCCTCGCGGTCGAAATCGGCGCGGGCCGAGCCCGTGGCCGCGCTCTACGAGCAGGGACGGGTGGTCCATGCAGGCGCCTTCCCGCAGCTGGAGGACGAGATGGCGGCGATGATGCGCTCCGGCTATTCGGGGCGCGGGTCGCCCGACCGGCTCGACGCGATGGTCTGGGCCGTCACCGACCTGATGGCGGAGGCGGAGCGGCCGGAGCGGGTGCCGCAAGTGCGCAGTTTTTGAATGACGATCGGGGCGCCTTCGGGGCGCCCTTTTGTTTACCGGATTTAAACGGGAGAGACCGATGCTGGATTGGTTCAGGCGCGCCGCGCCGGAGGCGAAGGCAAGTGCGGCGGGGCCGGTCGTGGCCTTTCACGGCGCGGGGCGCGCGGCGTGGAGCGGGCGGGATCTCGGCTCGCTCACGCGGGTCGGGTTCACGTCGAACCCGGTCGGCTTTCGCTGTGTGAAGCTGATCGCGGAGGCCGCGGCGGCGGTGCCCTTCGCGCTGGAGGAGGACGGCGCGCGGATGGAGGTGCATCCGGTGCTGGACCTGATGGCGCGGCCCAATGGCGGGCAGGGTGCCGGCGAGTTGATGGAGGCGTTCTACGGCCAGATTCTGCTGTCGGGGAACGGCTATCTTGAGGCGGTGGCGGGCGAGGCCGCGCCGCTGGAGCTGCATGTCCTGCGCTCGGACCGGATGCGGGTGCTGCCGGGGCCGGATGGCTGGCCGGTGGGCTATGAATACGCGGTGGGCGCGAAGAAGCACCGCTTCGCCGCCGAGGCGGTGTGCCATGTGCGCGCCTGGCATCCGACCGACGATCACTACGGGCTGAGCCCGATGCAGGCCGCCGCACAGGCGGTGGACGTGCACAATGCGGCGTCGAAATGGTCGAAGGCCCTGCTCGACAACGCGGCACGGCCCTCGGGCGCCATCGTCTACACGTCGGTGGACGGCGCGGGCGTGCTGGGTGCGGAGCAGTACGAGCGCGTGAAATCTGAGCTGGAAGGCCAGCATCAGGGCGCGGCGAACGCAGGGCGTCCGATGCTGCTGGAAGGCGGGCTCGACTGGAAGCCGATGGGCTTCTCCCCTTCGGACATGGAATTCCAGAAGACCAAGGAGGCGGCGGCGCGGGAGATCGCGCTGGCCTTCGGCGTGCCGCCCATGCTGCTGGGCCTGCCCGGTGATGCGACCTATGCGAATTACGCAGAGGCGAACCGGGCCTTCTATCGCCTGACGGTGCTGCCGCTTGTCGGCAAGGTCGCGGGTGCGCTGACCCAGTGGATGCCGGGCATGGGCCGGGCGCGGCTGCGCGCCGATTTCGACCAGGTGCCCGCACTGGCATTGGAGCGGGAGGCGCAATGGCGGCGGATCGCGGATGCGGACTTCCTGACCGAGGACGAGAAGCGGGCGATGCTGGGTCTGGCACCGCGGTCGACAGGATGAGCGGGCGCGCGGGCGGCTCGCGCTTTCTCTACGAGCCGTTCGACGCGACCAGTGCGCGGGTCGAGACGCTGGAGCGCGTGAGCGACGAGCGCTGGTCGGCGCTGGAGCATCGCCTGAGCGGGATCGAGGCGCTGCTCGACCGGGTGGAGCGGCGCATGTGGATGGCCGTCTACGGCGTCGCGGGCACGCTCGCCGCGCAGGGCCTGTTCCTGATCCTGTCGGGCGGCATTCATTTCAGCGGGTGAGGATCACCCCTCAATTCATTGACATCACGAGGAGATTGCCGATGACCGGTTTCGATCCGGCCCGCGGGCTGGAAGTGAAGTTCTGCAGCCTGGGCGACGCGCCCGAACTGGACGGGGAGACCGCGATTGCGGGCTATGCCTCTCTCTACGGGCTGGCCGATCAGGGCGGCGACATCGTCCAGAAGGGTGCCTATGGCGCGGCGCTGGAGCGACTGTTCGCCAAGGGTCGCAACGTGAAGATGCTGTGGCAGCACGACCCGACCCGGCCGATCGGCGTCTGGGACGAGGTTCGCGAGGACGAGCGCGGCTTGCATGTGCGCGGCCGCATCCTGACCGAGGTGGCGCAGGGCCGCGAGGCGCTGGCGCTGCTCAAGGCCGGGGCCATCGACGGGCTGTCCATCGGATACCGCACCATCCGCGCCGAGAAATCGGGCGCCGGGCGGCTGCTGCACGAGATCGAGCTGTGGGAGGTGTCGCTGGTGACGTTTCCCATGCTCCCCGAAGCGCGGGCGCAATCGAAATCCGAGGAGACGGATGACGATGCGCTGGCGAACGACCTCGCGTCCTTTTTCCGGGATGCGCAGGAGCTGATGGCCTGACGGGCCGCACCATTTCAACGAAGTCATTTCAAGGATGGATTGATGCGCGACATCGACACCAAGTCCGGCGGGCAGGCCCGCGACGTGAAGGCGGCCATGACGGGCTTCCTCAGCGAATTCAAGAATTTCCAGAACGACATTCAGACCAAGCTCAATGAACAGGAAAGCCGTTTGACCATGATGCAGACCAAGACCGCACGCCCCGCCCTGTCCGTCTCCGCCGATCTCGACCTGCCGCACAAGAAGGCCTTCGCCGCCTATCTGCGCTCGGGCGAGGACGAGGGCCTGCGTGGCCTCGGCATCGAGGAGAAGGGCCTGTCCACGCAGGTGTCCGCCGAGGGCGGCTACCTGGTCGATCCGCAGACCTCGGAGACCGTGCAGGGCGTTCTGCTGGGCGCCTCCTCGCTGCGCTCCATCGCCAATGTCGTGAATGTCGAGGCGTCCGCCTTCGACGTGCTGATCGATCACAACGACACCGGCGCGGGCTGGTCGGACGAGACAGCGAACGCGGTCGAGACCGGCGCGCCGCAGCTGGAGCGCATCTCGATCCCGCTGCACGAGCTTTCCGCGATGCCCAAGGCCTCGCAGCGCCTGCTCGACGACAGCGCCTTCGACGTCGAGGGCTGGCTGGCCGCACGCATCGCCGACAAGTTCGCGCGCGCCGAGAGCGTGTCCTTCATCTCCGGCGACGGCGTGGGCAAGCCCAAGGGCATCATGTCCTATACCGCCGTGGCAAACGACAACTATGCCTGGGGCTCGCTCGGCTATGTCGCGACGGGCACGGATGGCGATTTCTCCTCCACCGATCCGGCGGATGCGATCGTCGACCTGGTCTATGCGCTGGGGGCGCAGTACCGCGCGAACGCAACCTTCGTCATGAACTCCAAGACCGCGGGTGCCGTGCGCAAGATGAAGGACGCGGATGGCCGCTTCCTGTGGACCGACACGCTGGCCGCCGGTGAGCCTGCGCGTCTGATGGGCTATCCGGTCCTGATCTGCGAGGACATGCCCGACATCGCGGCGGGTGCGACGGCCATCGCCTTCGGCGACTTCATGAACGGCTACACCATCGCCGAGCGTCCCGACATGCGCATCCTGCGCGACCCGTTCTCGGCCAAGCCGAACGTCCAGTTCTTCGCCACCAAGCGCGTGGGCGGCGACGTGAGCGATTTCGCGGCGATCAAGCTGCTGAAGTTCTCCGCCGCCTGAGACGGCGACATGACGAGCTGAGCAAGGGGCCCTTCGGGGCCCCTTCGTGTTTTCGCGCAAGGGGACGATCACGATGATCCTGACCGAACGAACGGGGCCGGGGGCCCTGCCTGTCGCGCTCGGCGACTTTTCCGATCATCTGCGCATGGGCACCGGCTTTGCCGATGACGGCGCTGAGGATGCGGCGCTGGAGATGTACCTGCGCGCGGCCACCGCGGCGGTCGAGGCGCGGATCGGCAAGGCGCTGATCACCCGCGCGCTGCGGCTGGAGCTGACGGATTGGCGCGGGTCGCATGGGCTGGCCATCGCGCCGCTGGCCGGTGTCGAGGCCGTGCGCGTGATCGATGCGGGCGGCACTGCGCGCGAGATGAGCGGCTGGCGCGTGGTTCGCGATGCGCATCGTCCGATGGTGGAGGCGGCGCTGTCGGTGCCTACGGGCGGGCGGGTCGAGATCGACTTCACCGCCGGATACGGCGCGGAGCCCGCGGATGTGCCCGCCGATCTGCGCCAAGCGGTGCTGCTGCTGGCCGCGAGCTATTACGAAAACCGTTCCGGCAGCGAGGCGCACTGGCCCTTCGGCGTGCTGGCGCTTCTCGACGCGCATCGTCCGGTGCGGCTGTGAGCGGGCGCGCGGCCCCGGTGCTCGACCGGGAGATGGTGCTGGAGACCCGCGCGATGACCCCCGACGGGGGCGGCGGCCTGATGGAAGGATGGCAGGCGCTCGGCACGCTGTGGGCGGCGGTCGAGCGGCCCTCGGTGCGGCTGGTGCGCGAGGGCGCGCTGGAGATCACGGCGGTCAAGGTGCGCATCCTGGTGCGCGCGGCGCCGGTAGGCCGTCCGCGCCGCCCCAAGGTCGGCCAGCGCCTGCGGGAGGGCGACCGCGTCTACCGCATCCTGGGCGTCGAGGAGTACGACCGGGCCGCCCATTACCTGCAACTTTGGGCCGAGGAGGGCGGGGCATGAGCATGACCCATTCCTGGGAGCTTCAGCAGGCGCTCTACTGGGCGCTGAGCGCGGCCCCCGCCATCACCGATCATGCCACCGTGCTCGACGCCGCGGCGTCGGAGGTCGCGGGCGATTATGTCGCCATCGGCGAGGAGCAGGTGCGCCGCAAGGGGCCGGGCCTGACCGAGCATGACGTCACCATCGAGGTCCACTCGGCGGCGCAGGGCTTCGCCAGCGCCAAGCAGATAGCGGCGGAAGTGGCGGCGGTGCTGGTCGCGACGCCGCCGGCGCTGAGCGGTGCCACGGTGGCGGACCTGCGCTTCTTCAAGGCGCGGTCGCGGCGGGGCAAGGGGACGGCGCGGCGCAGCATCCAGCTGACCTTCCGCATCCTGATCGACGCGAACTGAGCGTCGCAACGCATTTCAATCACGAAGGAATTTCATCATGGCGACCCAGATGGGCAGGGATCTTCTGATCAAGATCGACATGGACGGATCGGGCACGTTCCAGACGGTGGCGGGGCTGCGCGCGTCGCGCATCTCGTTCAACGCGGAGACGGTGGACGTGACCACGCTCGACAGCCAGGGCGGCTGGCGCGAGCTGCTCGGCGGGGCGGGCGTGCGCTCCGCCGCGTTGTCGGGCTCGGGTGTGTTCCGCGACGAGACCACGGATGCGCGCGCGCGGCAGATGTTCTTCGACGGGGCGATCCCGGACTTCCAGATAGTCGTGCCGGATTTCGGCGTGATCGAGGGGCCGTTCCAGATCACCTCGCTGGAATATGCGGGCGAGTTCGACGGCGAGGCCACCTACGAGATGGCGATGGCGAGCGCGGGTGCGCTGAGCTTCTTCGCGCTCTGATAGATGGGCAAGCGGGAGAAGACCGCCAATCCGCATCGCGGGGAGGTGGCGCTGGTCATCGACGGCAGGGCGCGTCGGCTGCGGCTGAGCCTCGGCGCGCTCGCGGGGCTGGAGGCGCGGATGGGGGCGGAGAACCTGGCAGCCCTCGTGGCGCGGTTCGAGGGTGGCACGTTCCGGGCGGGCGATCTGATCGCGCTGATCGAGGCGGGGCTGGAGGGGGCCGGGGAGAAGTGCCCCGACCTCGCCAGTGCCGAAATCGAGGGCGGGCCGGTCGCGGCGGCGCAGGCGGCGGGGCGGCTGCTCGCGCTGACCTTCGCCGGCCCGCGATGAGCGCGCCCTTCGTGGACTGGGCGGGGCTGATGCGGCTGGGCCTCTCCACGCTGCGGCTGCCGCCCGACACGTTCTGGGCACTGACGCCTGCCGAACTGGCGGTCATGGCGGGGGTGGACCCCGCAAGCAGCCCTGCGATGGCGCGGGCGCGGCTGGCGGAGCTGTCGGCGGCCTATCCCGATGCAACCCCGGACAAGGGAGACGGACATGACGGACAGGACTGAGGTGGAGGAGCTGTTCGCGGAGGTCGATGCCTCCATCGCCTCGACCGAGGCGGTGACGGAGGCGTTCCGGCGCGAACTGGAGGCGACGGGCCGCACGCTGGAGAACGCACGCGGGCAGGTCTCGGGTCTCGACCGGGCGATGGGGCGGGGGCTGCGCGCGGCTTTCGACGATCTGGTCTTCGACGGGGCGCGGGCGGGCGACGCGATGCGCAACCTGGGGCGCGCGATCTCGGGCTCGGTGCTCGATCAGGCGTTGAAGCCCATTCAGAACGCCGTGGGCGGCGCGCTGAGCGGGCTGGTCGAGACGGGGCTGGGCGCGCTGCTGCCCTTCGCCAAGGGCGGTGCGTTCTCGGGCGGGCGGCCGACGGCCTTCGCCAAGGGCGGCGTGGTAAGCGGGCCGACGACATTCCCCATGCGCGGCGGCACCGGGCTGATGGGCGAGGCGGGGCCGGAGGCGATCATGCCGCTGACCCGTGGCCCGGACGGCGCGCTGGGCGTGAAGGCGCAAAGCGCGGGCGGGTCCGGTGCGGTGAACGTGGTGATGAACATCTCCACGCCCGATGCCGAGGGCTTCCGTCGGTCGCGCACGCAGATCGCGGCGGAGATGAGCCGCGCGATGAGCCGCGGGCGGCGCAACATGTGATGCCTCCGGCGGGAGTATTTGCGCCAATCCGAAGGGGTTGGCCGCCCCCCGCCGGGCCTTTCAACGACAATGGACGGAGGATGCCATGAGCTTCCACGAGGTGCGGTTTCCGCTGAGCATCGGCTTCGGCTCCACGGGCGGGCCGGAGCGGCGCACGGAGATCGTGACGCTGGCGAGCGGTCACGAAGAGCGCAACACCCCCTGGGCGCATTCGCGCCGCCGCTACGATGCGGGTCTGGGGATGCGCAGCCGCGACGACCTGGAGGAGGTGATCGCGTTCTTCGAGGCGCGGGCGGGGCAGCTGCACGGCTTTCGCTGGCGCGACTGGTCGGACTGGCGCACGGCGCCGTCGAGCCGCGAGATCGAGGCCTTCGACACCGAGATCGGCGTCGGGGATGGTGTGATGACGGCGTTCCAGCTGTCGAAGACCTATCGCTCGGGTCCCGCGACCTATGTGCGGCCCATCGTGAAGCCGGTGGCGGGGACGCTGCGATTGGCCGTGGGGGGCGTGCAAATCTATTCGGGCTTCGCGCTCGACCACGTGACGGGGATCGTGAGCTTCGACGTGGCGCCGCAGGACGGGGCCGTGATCGAGGCGGGGTTCGAGTTCGACGTGCCGGTGCGGTTCGACACGGACCGGATCGAGACGTCGCTGGGCGCGTTCGAGGCGGGGGAGATCCCCTCCATCCCGGTGGTGGAGGTGCGGGTCTGATGCGCGAGATTTCGCAAGAGGTGCAGGCGCGGCTCGACAGCGGGGCGTCCACGTTCTGCCGCTGCTGGCGGGTGACGCGGCGCGACGGGGTGGTGCTGGGCTTCACCGATCACGATGCGCCGTTGATGTTCGATGGCGTGCGTTACGAGGCGGCGAGCGGGCTGACCGCGGGGGCGCTCGACCTCTCGACGGGCATGAGCGCCGACAATGGCGAGGTGCTGGGTGCGCTGAGCGATGCCGCGATCAGCGAGGCGGACATCGCCGCGGGGCTCTATGACGGGGCGGAGGTGCGGCAGTTCCTGGTCGACTGGCAGGATACCAGCCTGCGCGTGCCGATGTTCACCGGCCGGATCGGGGAGATCCGGCGCGGCAAGGGCGCGTTCGAGGCAGAGCTGCGTAGCCTTGCCGACGATCTCAACCGACCGGCAGGGCGCGTGCTGGGCCGCGATTGCGATGCGACGCTGGGCGACGCGCGCTGCGGCGTGGACGTGACCGACCCCGCCTGGCGCGGATCGGGCGTGGTCGAGGCGGTGGGCGGCGAAGGGGCGCTGACCGTCGCGGGGCTCGCCGGGTTCGAGGATGGCTGGTTCGCGGGCGGCGTGCTGATCTGGACGGGCGGGGCCAATGTGGGCGCGCGGGCGCCGCTGCGGCATGACGTGAGCCGCGGCGGCGCGCGGGTGCTGAGCCTGCGGACGGGAGCGCTGCATCCGGTCGCCTCGGGTGACGCGTTCGAGGTGATCGCGGGCTGCGACCGGCGGGCAGCGACCTGCCGTGCGAAATTCGCCAATTTCCTCAATTTTCGCGGGTTCCCGCACATTCCGGGCGAGGACTGGCTGACATCCTATCCCAACCGAGGGGAGGTCCACGATGGATCGAGTCTGCGCAAGGGCTGAGGTGGTGCTGGCGGAGGCGCGCGGCTGGCTCGGCACGCCCTACCGGCACCAGGCGAGCGTGAAGGGGGCGGGGGCCGACTGCCTCGGCCTGATCCGCGGCGTCTGGCGGCATCTGCACGGGGCCGAGCCCGAGGTCCTGCCCGGCTACACTCCCGACTGGTCGGAGGTGGACCGGGTCGAGCGGCTGCATGCGGGTGCGCTGCGGCACCTGGTGCCGGTCGAGGGGCCGCGCCGCGCGGGCGACGTGCTGCTGTTCCGCATGAAGGGTCAGGCGGTGGCCAAGCACTTGGCGATCCTGAGCGCGGATGCGCCGGGCGCCGAAAGGATCATCCATGCCTATTCGGGGCATGGATGCGTCGAAAGTCCACTGGGCCCGGCCTGGGCGCGGCGGATCGTGGCGGTGTTCCGCTTTCCGGCTGGAGGATAGGATATGGCGACGTTGTTGTTGGCCGCGGCCGGCTCCGCCATCGGGGGGGCCGTCGGCGGCACTGTGCTGGGTGTCACCAGTGCTGCGATCGGGCAGGCGGTCGGGGCCACGCTGGGCTCAATGATCGACCAGCGCATCATGGGCACCGGCTCGGCGGCGGTGGAGACCGGGCGGCTCGACACCTGGCGGGTGCAGGGCGCGCAGGAGGGCACGGCGCTGCCCTACGTGGCAGGGCGGATGCGGGTGCCGGGACAGATGATCTGGTCGACGCGGTTCCTGGAGACTGTGAGCACCTCGCGCGCGGGGGGCGGGGGCAAGGGCTCCAAGCCCAAGGTCAAGCAGACGAGCTATTCCTACTCGGTCAGCTTCGCCGTCGCGCTGTGCGAGGGGAGGACCACGCGGATCGGGCGGATCTGGGCCGATGGCAAGCTGGTGGACCAGTCGCAGGTCGACATCCGCTTCTACGACGGGTCGGACGAGCAGATGCCCGACCCGCTGATCGCGGCGGTCGAGGGGGCCGACGAGGCGCCCGCCTATCGTGGCACCTCGTACGTGGTGTTCGATCAGCTGCAACTGGAGCGCTATGGCAACCGGATCCCGCAGATCAACGTGGAGGTCTATCGCCAGCCGCAGAGCGACGCGCCGACGCTGCGCGACAGGGTGCAGGCGGTAGCGCTGATCCCCGGCACGGGGGAATACGCGCTCGCCACGCAGCCGGTGAACCTGGAGTTCGGGCGCGGCAGCTACCAGTCCACCAATGTCAATAACGATGCTGGCGTGGCGGATCTGATGCTGTCGCTCGATCACCTGGAGGGGCAGCTGCCCAATGCGCGCTCGACGCTGCTGGTGGCGAGCTGGTTCGGAACGGACCTGCGTGCAGGCGCGTGCCGGATCGTGCCGGGCGTGGAGCAGGCGCAGGCCGATGGCGACCGGATGCACTGGTCGGTGTCGGGGCTGAGCCGCGCGCAGGCGCATCTTGTCAGCCGGACAGGCGACCGGGTGAACTATGGCGGCACGCCTGCCGATGCCTCGGTCGTGGAGGCGCTGCGGGAGATGCGGGCGCGCGGGATGGCCGTGACCTTCTACCCGTTCCTGCTCATGGACATTCCGGCGGGCAACGGCCTGCCCGATCCCGATGGTGGGGCGGAGCAGGGGGCCTTTCCCTGGCGCGGGCGGATCGTCGCCGAGGGCGACGGCACGGCGGCGGCGCGGGCGGAGGTCGATGCGTTCTTCGGGGACGCCGTCGCCTCCGATTTCGCGGTGACGGGGACGAGCGTTCGGTTCACCGGCGCGGGCGAGGGGTTCGCCCGCATGATCCTGCACTATGCGCATCTGTGTGCCGCCGTGGGCGGGGTCGAGGCGTTCTGCATCGGCTCAGAGATGCGCGGGCTGATGCGCACGCGCGACGAGACCGGGGCCTATCCGGCGGTGCAGCGCATGATCGCGCTGGCCGCAGAGGTACGCAGCATCCTGGGCCCGGACGTGAAGCTGAGCTACGCCGCCGACTGGTCGGAATATTTCGGGCACCGTGCCGGCTCGGATGTGATCTATCACCTCGATCCGCTGTGGGGCGACGCGAATATCGATTTTGTCGGCATCGACAACTACATGCCGCTGAGCGACTGGCGCGACGGGCGCGACCATCTCGACGCGCAGGCCGGGTGGGAGGCGATCCACGATCCAGCCTACCTGAAGGCGAATGTCGAGGGGGGCGAGGGTTACGACTGGTACTACGCCAGCGAGGCCGATCGCGCCGCGCAGCTGCGCACCCCGATCGTGGATACCGCCTATGGCGACGATCACGTGTTCCGCTACAAGGACATCCGCGCCTGGTGGTCGCGACCGCATTTCGACCGGCCCGGTGGCGTGCGCGAAGCGGTGCAGACGGCCTGGGTGCCGCGGTCGAAGCCGATCCGCTTCACCGAGTTCGGCTGTGCGGCCATCGACAAGGGTACGAACCAGCCCAATGTGTTCCGCGACCTGAAATCGAGCGAGAACGCGGTGCCGCATTTCTCGACCGGGGCGCGGGACGACTTCATCCAGCACCAGTACATCCAGGCGACGCTGGGCTACTGGGCCGAGCCGGGGCGCAATCCGGTGTCCGAGCTCTATGACGGGCCGATGCTCGACCTTGCGCATTGCTTCGTCTGGGCGTGGGATGCCCGGCCCTGGCCGGATTTTCCCAACCGGATCGGTCAGTGGTCGGACGGAGTGAATTTCGGGCGCGGGCACTGGATCTCGGGCCGACAGGAGATGGCGACGCTGGCGGACGTGGTGCGCGATGTTTGCGCCCGCTCGGGTGTATCGGCGGTCGAGACATCGCGGCTCTATGGCAGCGTTGCGGGGTTCGAGATGCGCGACGGGCAGTCGGCGCGGGCCGGGTTGCAGCCGCTGATGCTCGCCTATGGCTTCGATTGCCGAGAACGCGACGGGGTGCTGCACTTTTTCACCCGAGACGGGTTCGCGGACGTGGATCTGAGCGGCGTTGATGCAGTCGTGGAAGGGGAGCCCCAGCGTGTCCGCTCGGCGCAGGACGAGCGGCCGGATCGGATCCGTGTGCGCTATGTGCAGTCGGATCACGACTATCAGGCCGGGTCGGCCGAGGCGGTGATCGATGCGGAGGCACCGATGCGCGCGGACGGTTCCGACCTGCCCGTCGCGCTGGGCGCGGGGCAGGCGAAGGGCATCGCCGAGCGGTGGCTGGCCGAGAGCCTGGTCGCGCGCGAGGCAGTCAGCCTCATGCTTCCGCCCTCGCATCTGGCGCTGGAGCCGGGGGACGTCGTGTCGCTCGATGGTGCGAACTGGCGGATCGACCGGATCGAGGAGCGCGGCGCGCGAGCCATCGAGGCGGTGCGGGTGGAGCCGGGCGTCTATGCCGCAGCGGATCACCCGGACCGGCTGTTCGAGGCCGCCCCGAAGGTCGGCGCTGGGCCGGTGGCGGCGGAACTGCTCGACCTGCCGCTGTTGCGCGGGGACGAGGTGGAGCATGCACCGCATGTCGCGGCGGCGGCGGAGCCGTGGCCGGGGCCGGTCAACGTTTTCATGTCGGGCGCCGATGCGGGCTACGGCCTCGTCGGGCAGGTGCTGCGACGCGCGGCGATGGGCCGCCTCGCCCAGCCGTTGCCCTCGGCCCTGCCGGGGCTGTGGTCGGAGGGCGAGTTGGTCGTCGATCTCGATCATGGGCAGCTGGAAAGCCGGACGCGGGACGCCGTGCTCGACGGCGCGAACGCCGCGGCGCTGCGCGACGGCGAGACGGGAGAGTGGGAGATCATTCAGTATACCCGCGCCGATCTGGTCGCGCCCGGACGCTACAGGCTGGGCGGCATCCTGCGCGGGCAGGCCGGGACCGAGTTCGTGATCCCGCCCGTGTGGCCGGAGGGCACCCGGTTCGTGGCTCTTGATGGCGCGTCGGTGCAGATCGACCTCGCGCAATCGGCCCGCGGGCTCGACCGCTATCTGCGGATCGGCCCGGCCTCGCGCAGCCATGACGATGCGAGCTATCGCACGCGGGTCGAGGCGTTCGAGGGGGTGGGGCTGCGGCCCTATGCGCCGGTGCATCTGAAGGCGCGGCGGGTCGGCGGCGACCTCGACGTAAGTTGGGTGCGTCGCACGCGGCTCGACGGGGATCTGTGGACGGCGGGCGATGTGCCGCTGAACGAGGAGCGGGAGCTCTACGAGGTTCGCATCTCCAAGGACGGCTTTCCGGACCTAGTGCGCGAGACGACGGAGCCCCGGCTTACCATCGCGGCGGCGGATCTGCCGGACGCGCCTTTCAACATCAGTGTCGGGCAGGTCTCTGCCCGCTTTGGAACCGGACCCATGACGAGGATCGTTCAAGATGACTGAGACGACCAATCTGACATTGCCGATGGTGCAGGCGGCGCAGGCGCAAAAACACGTGACAGTGAACGCGGCGCTGTCGCGGCTGGACATGCTGGTGCAGCTGCGCCTTGCGGGGGTCGCGGTGGAGACCCCCCCCGTCACGGTCGCCGGGGTCTACGCAATCGGCCCCGCGCCCACTGGCGACTGGGCGGGCCAGGCCGGGAAGGTCGCGCTGGGCATCAACGGAGGCTGGGAATTCGTTGTGCCTCAGGCCGGCTGGCTGGCCTGGGACATGACGGGTGAGGTCCTGCGTCGGTTCGACGGGGCGGCCTGGCAAGTGCACGGCGCGATCGAATCTGCGTCGGGTGCAGGCACGATAGACGAGGTGGTCGAGTTCGACGTGGATGTGGCCGGTACGACCGGGACCGTCCTCAGCGCGGGGGTCATCCCGGCGCGCAGTCAGGTGATGGGCTTGAGCGCGCGCGTGATCGTGCCGCTGTCGGGCACCGGGCTGACGGGCTGGCGGCTCGGCGCGGACGGATCGGACAACCGGTACGGATCTGGCCTCGGCGTCGCGCTCAACTCCTACGCGATGGGGCTGACAGGGCAGCCGGTGACCTACTGGTCGGACACGCCGGTCGAGATCGCGCCCGAAGGGGCCGCAGGCTTCGATGCGGGGCGTGTCCGCATCGCCGTTCACCTGCGCCGGATCGTCCCGCCGCAAGCGGTCTGACTTGATTTTCCGCGCGCGAGAGCCGATTTGGTCACAAACGGCGGCGGCGCGGGGAGACGACCATGCAGAACCGGCAGGAGATCGCGAATGTCAGCGGGCTGGATCCGGTCTGGACGCGCATTCAGGACGAGGCGCGCAGCATGGTGGCCGACGAGCCGCGGCTGGCGGGACTCGTCCATGCCAGCGTTCTCAACCGTCGGAATTTCGAGGATGCGCTGTGCTACCGGCTGGGACAGAAGCTTGCCTCGGGCGAGATGACCGAAGGTCTGGTGCGAGAGATCCTGATCGAGGCGCACGAGGATGACCCGACGCTCGGCCAGGCGGCGCGCGCGGATGCGGTTGCCGTGCTGGAGCGTGACCCGGCCTGCCATCGGCTGATCCAGCCTCTGATGTTCTTCAAGGGCTTCCAGGCGGTGCAGGCGTACCGGGTCGCGCATCGGCTTTGGCACCGCGGACGCGTCGACATGGCCTATTTCCTGCAGATGCGGACATCGGAGGTCTTCGGCGTCGATATCCATCCCGGCGCGGTGATCGGGCGCGGCATCATGATCGATCACGCCCATTCGATCGTCATAGGCGAGACGGCACGGGTCGGGGACAATGTCTCGATGCTGCACTCCGTCACGCTGGGCGGCACGGGCAAGGAGGATGGCGTTCGGCATCCGAAGATCGGCGACGGGGTTCTGATCGGGGCCGGGGCGGCCATCCTTGGAAATATCGAGGTCGGCCATTGCAGTCGGATCGCGGCCGGATCGGTCGTGCTGGTCGAGGTGCCGCCGTGCAAGACGGTGGCCGGCGTGCCTGCTCGCATCGTTGGCGAGGCGGGATGCGATCAGCCCGCGCAATCCATGAACCATCTCCTCATGGAACGGTCCACTCTCGACGAGTGACGGGACGGGCGGTCCCGGATAGGGTGGGGTCGCAATCGTTTTCCCTGTTTCGGAGTTTTCATGCGCCCCCTTTTCCTACCAGCAGCCACCGTACTCGGCCTGATTTCGGCCGCGAATGCACAGATCGGCCCGGACGACGTCGTCGACAGCATGCGCGCGCTCGATGACGACGGCGAATGGCTGACCATCCAGACCGAGCGTCGCGGCGACGGCATCGCAATCACCTCGCTGTCCCTGACCATCGGTGAGGCGCTGACCGTCGATCTCTCCGGTGCTGCCTACGAGCTCGCCCCCAGTGACGACGCGGACTGGGATGTCGTCGGGCGGATCGACGGAACCGTGACTGCCGACGTCACGGTGCGACAGAACGGCGAGAGCCTGACCTACAGTTTCGATATGGACGATACGGACGGGACCTACCTGTTCCGAGGAGAACCCGGCGCGATCGAACGCCGCGCCCAGGCGCAGAGCATCGTCGTGACCTTCGATGCGGAAATGGAGGAGGGGACGGTCGGCCTGATCCGGACGACCGGCACCCAGACTATCACGGACTATCTTAGCAGCTATGTTCCCGGCGGCGACCCGAGTTCGGGCCGTATGGAGCTGTCGATCGGGCGCATGGAGGGTGCCACGCGGGCCGAGGTGGATGGCCAGCTGCTGAACCGGACGATCTCCTTCGTGGACGATACACGAGCCATTCTGGATTGGCAGGGGCTCGAGATCCTGACGCTGCTGGGTGACGCGGAGGCCCTCGACGCATTCCTCGAAGCGGGTGAGATCTTCGACCGCGATACGCGGTTGTCGATCGAGCAGAGTACGGGGGCGTTTCGCAGCATGACGGAGACGGCGGTGCCCGGCGCCGAGCCTATCCTGTTCGATGTGCTCGGTGATACCAGTCGGAGCGATGCCGACCTGAACGAGATCGGCGTGGGTGTCGCCGGATCGGTCGAGGACCTCGTGCTTAAAGTCAGCGGGCCCGTGATACCGATCGAGAAGCCGTCGATCACGATCGCCGAAATGGCTGCGGATTTCACGATACCGCTCTATCGCAGCGATGAGGTCCAGCAGATGGATGTCGGTCTGACTCTCTCGGATGTCGAGCTGTCGGATGGTCTGTGGGACGTGATCGACGCCACGGGCGACCTTGACCGCTCGGAGCTCGATCTGGTGATCGATACCCTGCTCGGAGTGACGCTGACCCGGTCGATCTTCGATGCGGAGCGCGACAAAGAAATCGCCTTGGAGCTGAACTCGCTTGACCTGATCACAGCGCAACTCGATGCTTTGGGAGCCGAGCTCGACATTACCGGGCAAATTGGCTTCGAGACGGTGGCGGGTCAGCCGCTGCCGGTGGACGGTCAATTGGATGCACGCGCGACGGGCATCGATGCGATGATCGCAGATCTCATCTCGGCAGGGGCGCTGCCGCCGCCGGTCGTGCAGCAGATCCGCATGATGACGGGCCTGATGCTCGCACCTACGTCCGAGCCCGACAGCTACACGTCCGAGATCACGTTCGGACCGGGCGGTGCCATCACCGCGAATGGCGTTCCGCTACAGTGACCGTCATGGCGCCCTCCCCAATGCCAGGAGGGCGCCAGATCATCAGGCCAGCATCGCGATCGGGTCTTCCAGATTGGACTTGATCGCGGCCAGGAACTCGGCGCCGAGGGCACCGTCGATCACGCGGTGATCGACGGAGAGGGTCACGCTCATCACCGTTGCGGTCGTCACGTTCCCCTCGTCATCGACCACGGGCTTCTTCAAACCCGCGCCGACCGCAAGGATGGATGCGTGCGGCGGATTGATGACCGCGTCGAAGTTCTCGATGCCCATCATCCCCAGATTGGAGATCGCGAAACTGCCGCCCTGATATTCATACGGCGCAAGCTTGCGGTCACGCGCGCGGGTGGCGAGATCCTTCATCTCGGCGGACAGGGTGCTGAGCGTCTTGCTATCGGCATCGCGCAGGACGGGGGTGAACAGGCCGCCCTCGATGGCGACCGCCACGGCGACATCGGACGGTTTGAGCTTCAGAACCCGGTCGCCCGCCCAGACGGCATTGCAGTCTGGCACCTCCTGCAGTGCGTTCGCGCAGGCCTTGATGATGAAGTCGTTGACAGAGAGCTTCACGCCCTTCGCCTCCAGCCCCTTGTTCAGCTGCGAGCGAAACTTCAACAGCGCGTCGAGATGGATGTCGCGGCGCAGGTAGAAATGCGGGACGGTCTGCTTTGCCTCGGTCAGGCGCGCGGCGATGGTCTTGCGCATCCCGTCGAGCTTGACCTCCTCGTATTCGCGATCCGCGTACATCTTGGCGACAACATCGGCCGACATGCCTTGAGCAGGTGCCCCGGCCTTCGGGGCCATCTGATCGGCGGGAAGGGCTTTGGTGTCCTTCTCGGTGCCGTCCGACTTGCCCGCGCTTGCCGTTTTGGGCTTGGCCGTCGCGTTTTCCACATCCGCCTTCACGACCCGACCACGCGGGCCGGAGCCTTCGATATCGGCGAGATCCAGGCCCTTGTCCGCGGCGATGCGGCGGGCGAGAGGCGAGGCGAAGATGCGCTCGCCATCCTTGCGGGAGGGGGCGGGGGCAGCGGGCTTCTCCTCCTGCGCGGCCCCGCCTTCGCGGCCGTAGCCCTTGGCAGGTTCGGTCTGTTCGGACGGCTCGGCAGGTGCCGCGTTGGACGAGGCATCGGCGTCTGGGGACGCATCGGTGTCAAGGTCGTCCGCACTTTCTCCCTCTTCCAGCAAGACGGCGATCAGGTCATTGACCTTCACCCCCTCGGTGCCTTCGGGCACGAAGATCTTGCCGATCGTGCCTTCGTCCACGGCCTCGAATTCCATCGTGGCCTTGTCGGTCTCGATCTCCGCGATCACGTCGCCTGAGGAGACCTCGTCCCCCTCCTTGACGTTCCATTTCGCAAGCGTGCCTTCCTCCATCGTGGGGGAGAGCGCGGGCATCAGGATGTTGATGGGCATGTCCTATCCCCTCACTTGTAGGTCACGGCGCGCACCGCCTCGATCACCTCTTTGGTGGTCGTGAGCGCGAGCTTTTCGAGGTTGGCGGCATAGGGCATCGGCACGTCCTTGCCCGTGCAGCTTAGCACCGGCGCGTCGAGATAATCGAATGCCTCGGCCATTATATGCGCCGCGATGTGGTTCGACATGGATGCGACCGGGAAGCCTTCCTCGACCGTGACGCATGCGTTGGTCTTCTTCACCGAATTGATGACGGTCGCATAGTCGATGGGACGCAGCGTGCGCAGGTCGATCACCTCCGCCGAGATCCCCATCCCGTCGAGTTCCTGCGCCGCTTCCAGCGCATAGGTCATGCCGATACCCCAGCTGACGAGCGTCACGTCCGTTCCCTCGCGCCAGATCTTCGCCTTCCCGAAGGGGATGGTGAAGTCATCCAGTTCCGGCACCTCGAAGGTCTTGCCGTAGAGGATCTCGTTCTCCAGGAACACCACCGGGTTCGGATCGCGCACCGCCTGTTTCAAGAGGCCCTTCGCATCGGCCGCCGAGTAGGGCTGCACGACCTTCAGGCCCGGAATGCTGGAATACCAGGCGGCGTAGTCCTGGCTATGCTGCGCGGCCACGCGCGCCGCAGCACCGTTCGGGCCCCGGAACACCATCGGGCAGCCCATCTGGCCACCGGACATGTAGAGCGTCTTGGCCGCGGAGTTGATGATCTGGTCGATCGCCTGCATGGCGAAGTTGAAGGTCATGAACTCCACGATCGGGCGCAGCCCGCCGAAGGCCGCGCCGACCGCGAGGCCGGTAAATCCGTGCTCGGTGATCGGGGTGTCGATCACGCGCTTCGCGCCGAACTCGTCGAGCAGGCCCTGGCTGATCTTGTAGGCGCCCTGGTATTCGGCCACCTCCTCCCCCATCAGGAAGACGTTCTCGTCGCGGCGCATCTCCTCGGCCATCGCGTCGCGCAGGGCCTCGCGAACCGTCTGCTGTTTGAAGCTGGTGCCCTCCGGCACGTCCGGCTGCTGCGCGGGAGAGGGGATGTCGTCATCGTCCTTTGCGGCGGCGGGCGCCTTCTTTGGAGCTTCCTGCTCGGTCTCGTCGGATTGCTCAGACTGCTCGGGCGCGGCGGCGCTCGACGTGTCGATGTCGTCTGCACTCTCGCCTTCTTCCAGCAGCACCGCGATGGGCGTATTGACCTTCACCCCTTCGGTGCCTTCGGCGACGAGGATCTTGCCGATCGTGCCTTCGTCCACGGCCTCGAATTCCATCGTGGCCTTGTCGGTCTCGATCTCCGCGATCACGTCGCCGGAGGAGACCTCGTCCCCCTCCTTCACGTTCCATTTCGCGAGCGTCCCCTCCTCCATCGTGGGAGAGAGCGCGGGCATCAGGATCTCGGTGCTCATACGGCTTCCTCCTGCGGGAGTTCCTCGGCGTAAATATCGGTATAGAGCTCGTCCACGTCCGGTTCGGGGCTGTCCTGCGCGAATTTGGCGGCCTCGTTGACGACGGCCTTGATCTCCTTGTCGACCTCCTTCAGCTCCTCCTCGGTGGCGTGGTCGCCGGTCAGCAGCATCTGCTTGACGCCCTCGATCGGGTCACGCTCCTCGCGCATCTTCTGCACTTCCTCGCGGGTCCGGTACTTGGCCGGGTCGGACATGGAGTGGCCGCGATAGCGGTAGGTCTTGATCTCCAGAATGTAGGGCCCTTTCCCCGCGCGGCAGTGGGCCACGGCCTCTTCGCCTGCTTCCTTCACCGCCAGCACGTCCATGCCATCGACCTCGCGCCCCTCGATGCCGAAGGCCGCGCCCCGCTCCCAGTAGCTGGGCGAGTGGGTCGAACGCTGGACGGAAGTGCCCATCGCGTATTGGTTGTTCTCGATCACGAAGACGACCGGCAGGTCCCAGAGGGCCGCCATGTTGTAGGTTTCGTAGACTTGGCCCTGGTTCGCGGCTCCGTCGCCGAAATAGGTGAAGGCGACAGTGTCGTCGCCGCGATACTTGTTGGCGAAGGCGAGGCCCGCGCCGATCGGCACCTGCGCGCCGACGATGCCGTGGCCGCCGTAGAACTTCTTCTCCTCCGAGAACATGTGCATCGAGCCGCCCTTGCCCTTGGAGTAGCCCCCCTCGCGGCCCGTCAGCTCGGCCATCACGCCCTTGGGGTCCATCCCGCAGGCAAGCATATGCCCGTGGTCGCGGTAGGAAGTGACGCGGCTGTCGCCCTCCTTCGCCGCCGCTTCGAGCCCGACGACGACGGCTTCCTGCCCGATATAGAGATGACAGAACCCGCCGATCAGGCCCATGCCGTAGAGCTGGCCGGCCTTTTCCTCGAACCTGCGGATCAGCAGCATGTCGCGGTAATAGGCGAGCAGCTCCTCCTTCGATGCGTTGGGGCGTTTCGCCGCCTTCCGGGTTGCCATCGGGGCGCCTCCTCAGACTTGTTTGATATCAAACTACCTTATTGTAACGTAGGGTCACGCCAAACGCATCCCCTAATCGCGGGGCAGTCGAGCGGACCGCTCAAGCCGGTCAGCTAGGCCGCGAAGGCCCTTTATCGAATGAGAATTTCGTCGGGCCGCATAAGGCCCAGAACCTCGCGGGCCCGCTCGTCGAGCAGGTCGAGGTCGAGATAGCTGGCGGAGAGGCGCCGCGTGCGATTCTCGAGTTCCGCCCGTTCGAGCTGCAGTCCGGCGAGCGTGACCTCGAGATCTCGGATTTCCTCGTTGACCGCCGCAAGGCGTGTCAGCCCGTGATTGCCCTGAAACGCGACGAAGGCAAAATACACGATCAGCCCCAGCGCCGCGAGGGAGAAGGCCGCGTCGCTCATCGCGCGGGCAGGGATGCGGGAGAGGGTGTTCTTCACGGCCCGTCCTGACGATCACTCGATCCGGATACTAGGCGTAAAGCCGGGCGGGGCCAGAATTTTCCGGCGCCGCCGTTGCAATCGTGACGGAAAAGTGGCGAATGCGCCGCAGTCCGTGCACGCGAGGTCAGTCGCGACCCTTGTAGATGTCCACAAGCTTGCCGAGCATCTCCAGCGCCTCGCCCCGCTCACGCTGGAAGGTATTGCGCCCGATGATCGAGCCGTTGCCGCCACCGTCGCGGATCGCGCGCGCATCGTCGTAGACCGAGCTCTCGCCCTTCTTCGCACCGCCCGAGAACACGACGATCCGCCGTCCGCCGAAGCTCGCGTCCATGCAGTGCTTTACCCGCGCCGCCTGTTCGGCGATGTCGATCTTCTCGTCCTGATAGACCTTCTTCGCCTCCTTCAGGCTCAGATGATCGGTCGACAGTTTGATCTTGATGATATGCGCGCCCAGCAGGGCCGCGATCTGCGCGGCATAGGCGCCGATATCGATCGCCGTTTCGCCATCCTTGTCGAGCGACTCGCCCCGCGGGTAGGACCAGATCACGGTCGCCACACCCTTGGCGGCCGCCTCCTGCCGCATCTCCGAGATCTCCTCGAACATGTCGAGACCGGCGGAGGAGCCGGGATAGATCGTGAAGCCGATGGCCGAGCAGCCGAGCCGCAGCGCATCGTCCACCGTCGCCGTGATCGCCTGGTCCTTCGGCGCCTCATCGGGGATCAGCGAGTTGGCGGAGTTCGCCTTGAGGATCGTCGGGATCTGCCCCGCGAACGTGTCCGCACCGGCTTCGATCATGCCGAGCGGTGCCGCGTAGGCGTTCAGCCCCGCGTCGATGGCCAACTGGTAGTGGTAATGCGGGTCATAAGCCGCCGGGTTCGGCGCGAAGCTGCGGGCGGGCCCGTGCTCGAAGCCCTGATCGACGGGCAGGATGATCATCTTGCCGGTGCCGCCGAGCTTTCCCTGCATCAGCATGCGGGCGAGGTTCGCCTTCACGCCGGGGGTCTCGCCCTCGTAGTTGGCAAGGATGTTGCGAACGATACGCGATGTTTTCATGGAAGTTTCCCTTTGGGCCAGTTGGGTGTCCAAGGGGATAGAGGCTGCGAGGCGAGCCGGTCAACAGCACCGCCCGGCCCCCAACCGCTTTGGATCACCGCGACCTGGAGAAAAGGCGTTTCGTCGCCCCGATGAACACCGATCGCGGCAGCAGCCGGGTGGCGAAGGCGATCGCCTTGTTGTCCGCGCCGGGGATTGCGACGGGCCGCCCCTCGACCGCCGCCTCGTAGCCGACCTTCGCGACCGATGCGGCGCTCGGCAGCTTTTGCTGCGTGATCCGCGTGCCGGTCATCCCCGCCGTGTCGAAGAACCCGGTCTGCGTGGCACCGGGGCACAGCGCCGTCACGGTGACGCCCTTGCCCTCCAGTTCCGCGTTCACCGCCTGGCTGAAGCTCAGCACGAAGGCCTTACTGGCATTGTAGACCGCCATGCCGGGGCCGGGAATGAAGCCCGCGATGGAAGCGACGTTCAGCACCCGCCCCGCGCCGCGTTCGACCATTCCCGGCAGGGCCAGCTTTGTCAGTTCGGTCAGGGCCGAGACGTTCACGTCGAGAATGCGCTTCTCCGCCTCCCAGCCTTCGGCGTGGTGGAACCGGCCGTTATGGCCGAGCCCGGCATTGTTAATCAGGAAGTCGATGCTGCGCCCCGCGCTCGCCTCCTCCCACAGCTGCTTCGCGCCGTCTGGGGTGGAGAGGTCTGCGCGGATCGCCACCGCCTCGACCCCCAGCGCCGACAGCTCTGTCGCCAGCACCTCCAGCTTGTTGCGGGAGCGCGCGGCCAGCAGAACGTTGCGCCCGTGGCTCGCGGCGATGCGCGCCAGTTCCAGCCCGATGCCTTCGGAGGCTCCGGTGATCAGCGTCCAGCGCAGCGGTTTGGTCTCGTCCATGCGGCCCTCCATTTCCTCCCGGATAGGTAGAGGGCCGCGGGACGCCTTCAATCACCCCAGTGCGGCGACACCGGGAAGGGTCTTGCCCTCCAGCCATTCCAGGAACGCGCCACCGGCCGAGGAGACATAGGTGAAATGTTCCGCCGCCCCGGCGGTGTTCAGGGCCGCGACCGTGTCGCCGCCCCCTGCGACCGAAGCGAGCTTGCCTGCGCGCGTCAGCTCCGCCGCCGCCAACGCCGCCGCCTTGGTCGCCGCATGGAAGGGCTGGATCTCGAACGCGCCGAGCGGCCCGTTCCAGACCAGCGCCTTTGCCCCGCCGAACAGCTCCGCCACAGCGCGCACCGTTTCAGGTCCTGCGTCGAGGATCATCGCGTCCGCCGGGCAGGCATCGGCGGGCACCGTCTCGCTCTCCGCGCCCGCCTTGAATTCGCGCGCGACAACCACGTCGCTCGGCAGGTGCAGCGTGCAGCCCGACCCCTCGGCCTTCGCCATGATCTCGCGCGCGGTGTCGGTCATCTCGTGCTCGCACAGCGATTTGCCCACGTCGATCCCCTTGCCGGCGAGGAAGGTGTTGGCCATGCCGCCGCCGATCACGATGTGATCCATCCGGTCGATCAGGTTGCCCAGCAGGTCGAGCTTGGTCGACACCTTCGCGCCCCCGACCACTGCCACCACGGGGCGGGGCGGATCGCCCAGAACCCGCTCAAGCGCAGCCAGTTCCTCGGCCATCAGCCGGCCAGCGCAGGCGGGCAGCAGATGGGCCACCCCTTCGGTCGAGGCATGCGCCCGGTGCGCGGCGGAAAAGGCATCGTTGCAATAGACGTCGCCATGCTCGGCCAGCGCACGCGCGAATTCCGGATCGTTCGCCTCCTCGCCTGCATGGAACCGCGTATTCTCGGCCAGCACCACGCCCCCTTCGGGAAGGCCGGCCAGCGCCTCGGCCACCGGCGCGCCGATGCAGTCCTGCGCGAAACGCACCTCGACACCCAGATGCTCGGCCAGCGCGGGCACGATCTGCTCGAGGCTCATCTCCTCGACCCGCTTCCCCTTCGGCCGCCCGAAATGGGCCAGCAGCACCGGGCGCCCGCCCTTCGCCAGAATGTCGCGCACCGTGGGTACGATCCGCTCGATGCGCGTCGCATCGCTGACCGCGCCATCCTGCATGGGCACGTTTAGGTCCACGCGCGTCAGCACGACCTTGCCGTCCAGATCCATGTCGTCGAGGGTTTTCCAGCTCATCGCCTGTCCTTTTCTCACCGCCAGAAGGCCATCCAGGTAGAGATCTGCCACAGGACCCGCATGACCTCGATCCACAGATCCCACCCGAAATAGAACTCGTCGGCGATGAACACGGCGAGGATGATCCCTCCCAGCCACAACGCGACCCTGGTGTTCATGAAACGCCTCCGAGTATCGCGCCCCGTCTACGCGAGGAATGGCTGCCTGTCACCTGCGCCGCTCAGCAGCCGCCGCCACTCTCGGGCCGTCCGAGCAGGTCGAATCCGATCTCGACCGTCTCGCCCACCCGGATCATCCGACTGACCGTTCCACGCCCGATCGCGAAATCGGCGAGCGCCACCGTCAGCGTGCCGCGCGCCCGCAGGCAGCGCCCCTCCTCGACCAGCGAGACCGGCATGGAGACGGGCCGCGAGCGTCCCTTCACTGTCATCAGCCCCGAGGCCTGCCAGCGCGACCCGCCGAGCGGGGAGAGCGAGGTCAGCTCGAACTGCGCGCGCGGATGCGCCTCGGTTGCGAACCAGTCGGGCGTGCGGGCAAAGGCGGTGCGTACGAAATCGGGCAACTGCACCGCCGATGTCCGGACCAGCACAAACACCGCGCTGTCGCCGGGCGCATCGGCAACGAACTCGGCCGACCCGTCGAACTGCGGAAACCGCCCGCGTACCGGCGCGCCGTTCTCGGTGTAGGAGAAATCGATCCGGCTCGCTGCCGTATCAAGCACGTAGCGTTCCGCCTGGAGGGGCAGCGCAAACAGGAGCATCAGGATCAACAGCCGGACCATGCCGATCAACATGGCGCCGAAACGGTAAAGGGCGAGTGAACCCGCCCTTTCTCTTTCGTTCGAATATAACCGGGGGGTGTGGGGGCTGGCCCCCACACATCTTCGATCACAGCAGGTCGCGCACCTTCTGCGCCACCGCCTCCGCGGTGATGCCGAAATGCTCGAACAGGTCCTTGGCCGGGGCCGACGCGCCGAAGCCGTCCATCCCGACGAAGCCCGCCTTCTTCCAGTTGCCGCGCTCGCCGCACAGCCACTGGTCCCAGCCTTGGCGCACGGCGGCCTCGACGGCGACGCGCACGGGGCCCGCGGGCAGCACCTTCTTGCGGTAGCTCTCGTCCTGCTCGGCGAAGAGCTCCGCGCAGGGCATTGAGACCACGCGCACCCCGATCCCCTCGTTCTCGAGGATCCGGCGCGCCTCGAGCGCGATCGAGACCTCCGAGCCGGTGGCCATCAGGATCGCCATCCGCTTGCCCTGCGCCTCGGCCAGCACGTAGGCCCCTTGCGCGCTGAGGTTCTTGGTCTTGTGCTCGGTGCGCACCAGCGGCAGGTTCTGCCGGGTCAGCGCCAGCGTCGAAGGCCCTTCGGAGTTGATCGCCAGTTCCCACGCCTCGGCCGTCTCGACCGTGTCCGCGGGGCGGAACACCTTCATGTTCGGCATCGCGCGCAGGCTCGCCAGATGCTCGACCGGCTGGTGCGTCGGGCCGTCCTCGCCCAGGCCGATGCTGTCATGGGTCATGACATAGGCCACGCGAATGTTCATCAGCGCCGACAGCCGCATCGCGGGGCGGGCATAGTCCGAGAACACCATGAACGTGCCGCCATAGGGCAGCACGCCGCCATGCAGCGCCATGCCGTTCATGGCCGAGGCCATGCCATGCTCGCGGATGCCGTAGCTGACATGCCGTCCCTTGCGGTTGTCTTCGTCGAAGGTCCCCATTTCGGGCGTCAGCGTGTTGTTGGAGCCGGTGAGGTCGGCCGAGCCGCCCATCGTCTCGGGCACGATCTGGTTGATCACGCCCAGCACCATCTCGGATGCCTTGCGGGTCGCGACCGCCTTGCCGCCCTCGCTCGCCTCCTGCTTGAAGCGCTTGATGGCCGCGGACAGCTTCTTGGGGACCTCGCCCGACATCTGGCGGGTGAACTCGGCCTGTTTGGTGCCCGACAGGGCGGCGAAGCGCTGTTCCCATTCCTCGCGCGCGATCGCGCCGCGCGCGCCGATCTGGCGCCACTCGCTCAGCAGGTCGGCAGGAATGTCGAAGGGCGTGTGCTCCCAGCCGTAAGCCTTGCGCGTGTCGGCAATTAGAGTGTCGTCGGTCAGCGCGCCGTGGCCTTTCGAGGTGTCCTGCGCGCTCGACCCGATGGCGATATGCGTCTTGCAGGCGATCATCGAGGGCAGGGGCGACTGCTTGGCCTGCGCGATGGCCGCGTCGATGCTCTCGGGGTCGTGCCCATCGCAGGAGAAGACGGACCAGCCTGACGCCTCGAACCGCGCCATCTGATCTGTCACATCCGAGATCGAGACCTTGCCGTCGATGGTGATGCCGTTGTCGTCCCACAGCACGATCAGCTTGCCGAGCTTCTGCTTGCCCGCCAGCCCGATCGCTTCCTGGCTGACGCCTTCCATCAGGCAGCCGTCCCCGGCGATGACATAGGTGTGGTGATCCACGACCTTCTTGCCGAAGCGGGCACGCAAATTCTCCTCGGCGATGGCGAAGCCGACGGAGTTGGCGATGCCCTGACCCAGCGGCCCGGTGGTGGTCTCGATGCCCTTCGCGTGACCGTATTCCGGGTGGCCCGCCGTCTTGGCGCCCAGCTGACGGAAATTGCGCAGTTCGTCGAGCGTGATGTCGGAATAGCCGGTCAGGTACATCAGCGCGTAGAGCAGCATCGAGCCATGACCCGCCGACAGGATGAAGCGGTCTCGATCCGCCCAGTCGGGCGCGGAGGCGTCGAATTTCAGATGCTTCTCGAACAGCACGGTGGCGACGTCGGCCATGCCCATCGGCATACCGGAATGGCCCGAATTGGCGGCCTTGACCGCGTCGAGCGCCAGCACGCGGATCGCGGTGGCCTTGTTCCAGTGGTCGGGATGGCGGGCGCGGAGATCTTCGATGTTCACGGGGAGGGCACTCTCTGTTGGGTTACGGGGTGCTGGGCCAGTCGCGCCTTCCCATACCATTGCGCGGGTCGCGGTCAAGTTCCGCGGCCCAGAGAGGGCTTCGCTCGCCGCCGATCTGTGCGGGTTTTCCCACACCGCGAACGCCAACAATCCTCCTGCGAGAGCCCGATCGGCGGTTTCCTGCCGCCGATCCTCGCCGCCACGCCAAAAAACGACCCCGCGATGGCGATCATGCGCGCTGAAATCTGGCCCCCTGGCCAAACCTCCGCTACTCTCGCGCCGGAAACGAGGGCGAAACGCCCCGCGACGGGCAGAGCAGCAAGAGGCACGACACCATGAACCGGGTCGAGGAACTGGAAGCGCGCATCGCCACGGCGTTGACGCGGATCGAGGCGGCCATCGCCGCCAAGGGGGCAGGGGGCGGCGATCCGGTCGCCCTGCGTCGGCTGGAGCGGGTGAACACCGCCCTGCGCGGCCAGCTCAAGGACATGGAGCGCAAGCGCGAGGCCGACATCGCCCATCTCGACGGGCTGATCTCCGAACTGCGCCCGCTGGTGGAGGAGGCCGAGCATGGCTGAGGTGGATCTCGATATCGGCGGCCGCGTCTTCCGCGTCGCCTGCGCCGACGGGGAGGAGCGTCAGCTCGAAGCCGCCGCATCGCTCGTCGCGAAGGAGGCGCAAAGCCTGACCGCCGCCATCGGGCAGGTGCCCGAATCCCGCATGCTGCTTATGTCCTCGCTGATGCTCGGCGATCGCTATGTGGCGCTTCAGGGTCAGCTCCGCGCCGCCGAGGACCGCATCCGCGCGCTGGAGACGAAGATGGAGCAGGCCCCCCAGCCCGCGCCGATCGAGATGCCGGCCCCGGCACAGGCCGCGCTGTTCGACAACGACGCGGACGAGGCCGTCGAAGCGCTCACCCGCACCGCCGAAGGGCTGGAGGCGCTGGCCGACGCGTTGGAGGCGCAGGTCGCATGAGCGTCCACGTCTACGGTCTTCCCGGATGCACCACCGTACGCAAGGCCCGCAAGTGGCTGGATGCGGAGGGCATCGCGCATGACTTCACCGCCTTCGAGGCGGCGGACGACCTCGCCGCCGATCTCGACCGCTGGATCGAGCGGGCGGGGCTCGACACCGTGCTCAACACCCGCGCGACCACCTTCAAGGCGCTGCCCGAGGCGGATCGCGAGACCCTGCCGCAGGACCGCGCCGCCGCCATCGCGGCCATGCAGGCCGATCCGCGTCTTATCAAGCGCCCGGTGCTGGAGGCTGGCGACACCGTTCTGACCGGTTTCCGCGAGGCGGACTGGCGTGCCGCCCTCTGAGCGCTTTCCCGACCTCGTCTTCGGCGGAGGCGGGACGCGCTGCTTCTGGCATGGCGGGTACCTCACGACGCTCGCGCCCATCCTCGCCCCGACCCGCCGGATCAATGCGGTCTCGGGCGGAGTGCTGTCCGCCCTCGCACACGTGACGGGGCAGGAGCATCGGCTGCTCTTCATTGCCGGACGCGCCTTTGAGCGCCTGCAGGATCGGGGCGGCAATCTGCGCTTTCGCAATCTGCTCAAAGCCGAGGCCTTGCTGCCGCACCAGGACACCTATCGCGAGATCGTCGCGACTCTCATGGACAGCCCAGACGCCGTCGCCGCCGTTGCCGACGGCCCCGAATTCACCGTGCACCTCGCCAAGCCGTCCCGCATCGGCAACCTTGCCACCATCGCCGTCTACGGCGCCGAAGTGCCGCTGCGCGGCACACCGCATGTGCGCGGGGCGCAGCGGCTGGGCGCGAAACTCCTGACGGTCGACGCCCGTCAGGCCGCGCGCGACGGGCGCATCGTCGACCTGACCGTCGCCGCCGCCGCCAGCGCGCCGGTCTTCGCGAAGCATTTCTGGGACGATCAGCGCGTCATGGATGGCGGCGTGCTCGACAATGCACCGGCTTTCGACGACAGCGACGACCAGCTCCTGCTCGTCACCCGCTGCTATCCGAATTTGCCCGAGGTCGCGGGCCGCACCTACGCCTTGCCAGGCCGCGACATCGAGACCTTCAAGCTCGACTTCACCGACCGAGAGGGAATCGAGGCCGCGTGGGAACTGGGCGAGAAGGATGCCGAGGTCTTCCTCGCCGAACACGCCCGCAAATGAAAAGGGGGCCACAAGGCTCCCCTCGAAACCGGCTCAGGTCAGGATCACTCCTGCTTGTTCGCCTCGCGCACGCGGTCCGCGGCCTCCTTATCGAATGCGACGCCGTTCTCGGCCAGCAGCGTGTCGAGCTCACCCGACAGCACCATTTCGGTCACGATATCGCAGCCGCCCACGAACTCGCCCTTGACGTAGAGCTGCGGGATGGTCGGCCAGTCGGAATAGGACTTGATGCCCTGCCGGATCTCTTCGTCTTCCAGCACGTTCACGTCCTTGTAGGGCACGGCCATGTAGTTGAGCACGCCCGCGACGCGGCTGGAGAACCCGCATTGCGGCATGGAGGAGGTGCCCTTCATGAAGAGCACGACCTCGTTGCCCTTCACCGTCGCGTCGATCGTGTCATGTGCGCTCATCGTCTCGTCCTTTATCCGTGCGATTTTCGGCGCGCCTCGCGCCATATGCCTGACGCCGCATGTAGGCGTTGGCCCGCTCGATGTCACCCCCGCCCAGCGGATTGCCGAAGGTGGTGTGCGTATCGCCGAGGCTCGCCGGGTCGATATCGAACTTCTCTGCCAGCGTCCGCCGCTTCGGCTTGCGGATCAACGTCTCCGCGATGGCGAGCAACGCGATCAGGACGGCGATCCCGCCAAGTACCTTGAAGATCCAGATCGTCCCCGCCGACATCTCAGCCTCCTCTGATCCGATCATCGCCACTGCGCGGACGGCTCTCAACGCCCCGCTTGCCGCCGATCTTGAGCGCAAAGATCACGACGCCGACCGCAACGGCCAGCCCGGCCAAAGGCACGAAGACGAGCGCGGATCCGGTCATGTGGCTCTCGATCCAGACATGGTCGCCTGTATCCGGTCCCTGCCGCTGCCGGGATTTCCCCGGCTGGCCATGTTCCCCCACGCGCGCGCCTGCCTGTTGCGGCGTTCGGCCTCTTCGACGATCCGCATATCCGTCGCTTCGAGCCCGAGCCCGGTCATCGACCGCCGCTTGAACCGATCCCACAGCAGCCAGAGGTTCAGCACCCCCGCCGCCAGTGCGATCGCGACCAGCAGCAGCACAACCAGCTCGCCTCTCACCCCGGCACCTTCGTCGTCAGCGCCAGCGCGTGCACCTGGTCCGGCCCGTTGCCGACCCGGCCCTTCATCGCGGCATAGACGGCCTGCTGCTGCTTCACGCGGTTGAGCCCCTTGAACTCCTCCGCGATCACGGTGGCGGCGAAATGGTTGTCGTCGCCCGCCAGATCGTCGATGCGGATCTCGGCCGTGGGGAAGGCTTCCCGGATCAGCGCCTCGATTTCATGCGCCTTCATGGACATCGCGTCTCTCCCGTCTTTTCTCGAATCTAGGGGTCGCGTCCCCGCCCCGCAAGCGGCCTAGCCGAACAGGCGCGGCAGGGCGCCGGAATGCGTCGCACGCAGATCGGTCAGCTTGACCTCGGCCTCGCCCAGCTTCAGCACGTCGCCGCCGACCCGGCCCACGACCTGCACCGCCACACCGCCCGACAGGCCCATCGCGACCAGCGCGTCCGCGTCGGCGCTCGCCACGAGATAGCGCGCCTGATCCTCGCCGAACCACCAGCCTGTGCCCGCGCCCTCGACCTCCAGCCCCACATCGCCCGCCAGCGCCATCTCCGCCGCCGCCATCGCGAGCCCGCCGTCGCC
Source organism: Roseobacter sp. HKCCA0434 (assembly GCF_032464675.1). Classification (NCBI taxonomy): domain Bacteria; kingdom Pseudomonadati; phylum Pseudomonadota; class Alphaproteobacteria; order Rhodobacterales; family Roseobacteraceae; genus Roseobacter; species Roseobacter sp. HKCCA0434. The sequence goes on along the minus strand of NZ_JAWDKL010000011.1, from coordinate 53,339 downwards.
GAGGTCATGCGCGGCGCGCAGCAGCCCTGCCGCAAACGCCTCGCGCACGAATTCGCCATGCCGCCGCTCGGCCTCCAGATCGACCGCGGGTGCGTCGCCCTCGACCCGGCCCAGCACCTCGGCCAGCAGGGCGGATTGCCCCAGATGGCCCGCCGTCTCCCCGATCAGGACCAGCGCGTCGCCGTCCTGCGGCGCGGTCGGGATCAACTGGTCGAGCGTCTCCAGCAGCCCCACGGCCCCGATGGTCGGCGTCGGCAGGATCGCCCGCCCGTCCGTCTCGTTGTAGAGGCTCACATTCCCGCTCACGATCGGCATGTCGAGCGCGGCGACCGCGTCGCCGATGCCTTTGATGCAACCGACGAACTGTCCCATGATCGCGGGCTTTTCGGGGTTGCCGAAATTCAGGTTGTCGGTCGTCGCCAGCGGCCGCGCGCCCGTCGCGCACAGGTTGCGATAGGCCTCCGCCACGGCCTGCCGCCCGCCCTGGCGCGGGTTCGCCTTGCAATAGCGCGGCGTCACGTCGGCGGTGAAGGCCAGCGCCTTGTCCGTGCCGTGCACCCGCACTACGCCCGCATCCGATCCCGGGACCCGCACCGTGTCGGCCATCACCGTGGTGTCGTATTGCTGCCAGACCCACGCGCGCGAGCCGTAATTGGCCGATCCGGCCAGTGTCAGCAGCGCCTCGGCCACGTCGACCTCCGGCACCTCGCCCACGGGCGCGGCCTCCGGCGTCTCCTCCCACGGACGGTCATACTCGGGCGCGGTGCCCGACAGCGCCTTCAGCGGCAGGTCCGCCTTCACCTCACCATCGAGCATGATCAGGAACCGATCCTCGGCGATCGTCTCGCCCACGATGGCGAAGTCGAGGTCCCACTTGTCGAAGACCGCGCGCGCCTCCGCCTCCTTCTCGGGGCGGAGCACCATCAGCATCCGCTCCTGGCTTTCGGAGAGCATCATCTCGTAGGCCGTCATGTTCTCCTCGCGCACGGGCACGCGTTCGAGGTCCAGCCGCACGCCCAGATCGCCCTTGTCGCCCATCTCGACGGCCGAGCAGGTGAGCCCCGCGGCCCCCATGTCCTGAATGGAGATCACGGCACCCGTGGCCATCAGCTCCAGCGTCGCCTCCATCAGCCGCTTTTCCGTGAAGGGATCGCCGACCTGCACGGTGGGGCGCTTCTCCTCGATCGTGTCGTCGAACTCGGCCGAGGCCATGGTCGCCCCGCCCACGCCATCGCGGCCGGTCTTGGCACCCAGATACACCACCGGCATCCCGACGCCGGAGGCGGCGGAGTAGAAGATCGCGTCCGCATCCGCGAGGCCGGCGGCAAAGGCGTTGACCAGACAATTTCCGTCATAGGCCGCATCGAAGCGCAACTCGCCCCCCACGGTCGGCACGCCGAACGCGTTACCATAGCCGCCGATCCCCTCGACCACGCCGTTGATCAGGCTGCGCGTCTTGGGGTGATCCACCCGGCCGAAGCTCAGCGCGTTCATCGCCGCGATGGGTCGTGCGCCCATCGTGAACACGTCGCGCAGGATGCCGCCCACGCCGGTCGCCGCACCTTGATAAGGCTCGATATAGGAGGGGTGGTTGTGGCTCTCCATCTTGAAAACCACGGCTTGCCCGTCGCCGATATCCACCACGCCCGCATTCTCGCCCGGCCCGCAGATCACCTGCGGCCCCTCGGTCGGCAGAGTGCGCAGCCACTTCTTCGACGACTTGTAGGAACAGTGCTCGTTCCACATGGCCGAGAAGATACCGAGTTCCGTGAACGTCGGCTCCCGCCCGATCAGGTCGAGGATGCGCTTGTATTCCGCGTCGTTCAGTCCGTGCGCGGCGATAAGCTCGGGGGTCAGGGCGGGATCGGTCTGCATCGGGGCCTCCGGCAGGGGTCGCGTTGGGGCCTTTTAGGGGGCCGGGGCCCCGATGCACAAGTCACCTTTGCCGCCGCGCCGCGGGCGGCTCGACCCGCCGTTCCCACAAGGGGCGCTTGCGCGGCAGGTTGGGGTCCTCGATCGGCTCCATGCGGGCCGCGATGCGCCAGGATTCTGCAAGAAGATATAACATGTCGCTCACCTCATGATCTTTCGATGCACAAGACATGCGCCTCTTGACGCCGGATTGCGACTCAGATCGGATGCCATAATGTTAGGTGAGCTTACACATGTCTGATCCGCTTCCCCCGCTCGCCGCGCTGCGTGCCTTCGAGGCGACGGCGCGGCATCTCAGCTTTTCCGCCGCCGGGCGAGAGCTGAACGTGACTCATGCCGCCGTCGCGCAGCAGGTGCGAGCCCTGGAAAAACGCATGCAGACCGTCCTCGTCCAGCGCGCGGGCCGCGGCCTCGCCCTGACGGCGGAGGGGCAGGAGCTGGCGCGCGACCTCACCGCCGGGTTCGCCACGATCCGCGAAGGCGTCGCCCGCATCGCCGAGCGTCAGGCGAGCCTGCCCGTGCGCATCGCCCTGACCCCCAGCCTCGCCGTCAGCTGGTTCATGCCGCGCATGGCCGCCTTCCGCACCGCTCACCCGGATATCGAGCTGGCCCTGCATCCCTCGGCGGAGCTGATCGATATGCGCGCGGGCGAGCATGACCTCGCCATCCGCTACGGCAATGGCGACTGGCCGGAGGCGCAGGTCCGCCCCTTTATTCCCACGCGCACGATCCTGTGCGCCGCGCCCGAGCTTCTGGCCGGTGCCACGCGCGACCGCCCCGAGGATCTGTTGGCCCTGCCGTGGCTGGAGGAACACGACGCTCGCGATTCGCGCGCCTGGCTGCGCGCAGTCGGCCTCAAGCCCGAGGATCGGCGGAACGTGACCCAGCTTCCCGGTTACATGATGCTGGCGGGCCTGCGCGCGGGGCAGGGGATCGCCGCGACCACGCGGCTCTTCGCGCAGGACGATCTCGATGCCGGGCGGCTCACCGTCATCTGGGAGGATCCAGACCCCGATCGCGGCTACTGGATGTTGTCGCGTCAAGGCGCCGAACGCGAGGCCGTGCGCCGCACGCGCCACTGGCTGATGCGCGAGGCCGCAAGCACCTGAACCAAAAAAAAGGCCGAGCACGAAGCTCGGCCGAAGTCCAACAGGGAGGTATCAAGACCGACGGGAAGCAACCGAAGCCGCACGTCCGCCTGTCTTGAAGCGCTATTTAGAGCCGAGATTGGTTTCGAGCAAGTTAACGATGCGCATATCCGTGTCCCGCGTGGCGCATATCACTCACTCCGCCGCCTCCGCCGCTGCCCGCTGCGCGCGCTTGAAGGCGGTGATTTCCTCCAGCACGAAATCGCGAAATGCCGCTACTCGCTTGGAATGACGCAATTCTTCAGGGTAGGCGAGAAAGACGGGCACCGCTCCGCTTGCCTGGCTCGGCACGATATTGATCAGATCGGGTCGACTGGCAGTGATGTAATCGGGCAACGCTCCGATGCCGAGATCGTGGATCACCGACTGCAGGATGCCGAAATAGTTGTTCACCGTCAGATGGCTCGAATGGTCGGCGTCGAGGAAGGGGCGTAGCCAGGCCTGTCCTGCCGCCACCTGCGGCGCTTCGGGCGCGTGGCCGATGATGCGGTGGCGCATCAACTCCTCGCTGGTCTGGGGCAGGCCTTTCGCATCCACATAGCCCTGCGAGGCATAGAAGCGGATGCGCACGTCCATCAGCCGCCGCCGGATCAGATCGGCCTGGCTCGGCTCCTTCAGCCGGATCGCCACGTCCGCCTCGCGCATCGGCAGGTCCACGACCCGCTCGTCGAGCATCAGGTTGATCTTCAGGTTCGGATACTGGTCGTAGAGCCGCTTGAGCCGCGGCGCCAGCCACAGCGTGCCGAAGCCCGTGGTCGTCGTGACCCGCAATTCGCCGAAGACCTCGTCCTCGCTGTCGCGGATCCGTGCGGTCGCGGCGGCCAGCCGCTTGGCCATGTCGCGCGTCGCGGCGTAGAGCAGCTCCCCCTGTTCGGTCAGGATCAGCCCGCGGGCGTGCCGGTGGAACAGCGTGACGTTGAGCGATTCTTCCAGTCCGCGGATCTGGCGGCTGACGGCCGACTGGCTCAGATGCAGCGTGTCGCCCGCATGGGTAAGACTGCCGACATCGGCGACGGCGTGAAAGATGCGCAGCTTGTCCCAGTCCATGTTCCGTCCTCAGCCCCCGCTGCTGCCGGAACCGTAGCCCGGATCAGCGCTTGGGCCAAGCCCGGCCCCAAGCCTCGATCGCCTCCAGCGGCGCGCGCAGGCCCTCGCCCTTCTCCGTCACCCGATATTCCAGACGCCGCGCGCCTTCGTGCACCGGCCTCTTGACGAGGATCCCGGCCTCGCAAAGCCGCGCGAGACGGTTGGACAGGATGTTCCGGGCGACCCCCAGTTGACGCTGGTAATCGTCGAACCGGCTGACCCCGCTCAACGAGGCATAGATGATCAGCAGCGTCCAGCGATCCCCGATCGCCCGCAGTGCGCCGGCTTCGGGACTGTCGATCAATTGGTCGTACTCGCTCATGTCGCCCCCTTATGCGTCGTGGCGTCCGCCATTACGGCGGGAAATCTCAACACACCTTACATATGTTGTTTTCCAAAATTACCCGGAAAATCTCCAACTTTGGAAGGGTGGGGCGCAGAACCCCCTGTCATCGCACGACATTCGCTTGCATCAGAAAACCCTTGGAAGGTCAGTTATTATGACCTACCTTTACGTCAGACACGATGAGACGGTGCCGCCGAAGCGCCGCACGTCATGGGGAGAATGCCAATGTCATTGCAGGACGTAAGCCTGAACGACCGTTTCGATCTCGACAAGCGCCACGTGCTGCTGAGCGGCATCCAAGGGCTCGTGCGGTTGCCGCTGATGCAGGCCGCGCGCGACCGGGCCGCGGGTCACGACACCGCCGGTCTCGTCACCGGCTATCGCGGCTCGCCGCTGGGGGGCGTCGATCAGCAGATGATGCGCGCCTCGAAACAACTTGCCGAGGCGGGCGTGATCTTCCAGTCCGGACTGAACGAGGATCTCGCCGCCACGGCACTCTGGGGCGCCCAGCAGGCCGAGCTGCGCGGCGAGGGCAAGCATGACGGCGTCTTCGGGCTCTGGTACGGCAAGGGACCGGGCGTCGACCGCTCCGGCGACGTATTCCGCCACGCCAACATGGCCGGAACCTCCGCGCTTGGCGGCGTTCTGGTGGCGATGGGCGACGACCATACGGGCGAAAGCTCGACCGTGCTGCACCAATCCGAATTCGCCCTCGTCGATGCGCTGATGCCGATCCTCGCACCTGCCGGCGTTCAGGAGGTGCTGGATTACGGCATCATGGGCTGGGCGCTGAGCCGCTACTCGGGCTGCTGGGTTGGCATCAAGTGCCTCAAGGACACGATCGAAGTCACCGAGGTCGTTGACGGCGCCCCCGACCGGGTCGATGTCACGCTGCCCACCGATTTCGAGATGCCGCAAGGCGGCCTCAACATCCGCCTCGGCGACAGCCCGACCGAGCAGGAGGCGCGGCTCCACGACTACAAGCGCTTCGCCGCCGAAGCCTTCGGCCGCGCCAACAGGCTCGACCGCCGTGTGCATGGGCAACGCGGCGCACGCATCGGCATCGTCTCCTCCGGCAAGTCCTGGCTCGACACCGTCCACGCGCTCGACCTGCTGGGCATCGACGCGGCGGAGGCGGAGCGGCTCGGCATCACCACCTACAAGGTGGGCATGCCCTGGCCGCTCGACATGAAATCCATGCAGGACTGGTCGGAAGATCTCGACCTCATCATCTGCGTCGAGGAAAAGCGCAAGTTGATCGAGGTGCAGATCAAGGAGGCGATCTTCGACGACCGCCGCGGCCGCCGCGTCATCGGCTGGAAGAAAGAGGACGGCTCGCTTCTGTTCACCGTCAAGGGCGCGCTCGATCCCGTCATGATCGCGCGCAAGCTCGGCGGCCTGCTGACCGAGGAGGGCGTCACCTCCGAACGTCTGACGAAGGCGATGGAGGTGCTGGATGCGGCGGCCAAGGCCGACAATGCTGAGGAAATCGCCGCCCGCCTGCCCTGGTTCTGCTCGGGCTGCCCGCACAACTCCTCGACCAAGGTGCCCGAGGGCTCGCGCGGCTACGCGGGCATCGGCTGTCATTACATGGTGCAATGGATGGACCGGGAGACGGTGGGCTTCACCCATATGGGCGGGGAGGGCGCAAACTGGATCGGCGAGGCGCCGTTCTCCAAGACCCCCCACGTCTTCCAGAACCTCGGCGACGGCACCTATAACCACTCGGGCGTGCAGGCGATCCGCGCAGCCCTCGCCGCCGGCACCAACATCACCTACAAGATCCTCTACAACGACGCCGTCGCCATGACCGGCGGGCAGGCCAACGAAGGCGGACTCGACGCGCTCCAGATCGCCCGTGAACTCCTCGCATTGGGCGTCAAGCGCATCGTCGGCGTCTACGATCCGAAGGAAGACGTGGACCCGTCGCAATTCCCCATCGAGATGCGCGAGCGGACCGAGCTCGACGCCGTGCAGAAGGAGTTGCGGGAGGTCGAGGGCGTCTCCGCCATCCTCTACATCCAGACCTGCGCCGCCGAGAAACGCCGCCGCCGCAAGCGGGGCAAGTTCCCCGATCCCGACCGCCGCGTCTTCATTAACCCGTCGGTCTGCGAGGGCTGCGGCGATTGCGGCGTCAAATCGAACTGCGTCTCGATCCTGCCGCTCGAAACCGAACTGGGCCGCAAGCGCCAGATCGACCAGTCCTCGTGCAACAAGGACTTCTCCTGCCTCGAAGGGTTCTGCCCCAGCTTCGTCACCGTCGAGGGCGGCGCGGTGAAGAAGGCCGCGATCACCGATGTGGAGATCGGCGACCTGCCCGAACCCACGCTGCCGACCATCGACGGGACACATAACCTCGTCATCACCGGCGTTGGCGGCACCGGCGTGGTGACGGTCGGCGCCCTGATCGCGATGGCCGCGCATCTCGAAGGCAAGGGCGCGGGCGTCATGGAAATGGCGGGCCTCGCGCAGAAGGGCGGTGCGGTCCACATCCACGCCCGCATCGCCGAGAAACCGTCCGACATCTCAGCCGTGCGCGTCGCGGTGGGGGAGGCCGACGGCGTGATCGGCGGCGACATGGTGGTGGCCGCAGGCTCCAAGACGCTTGGCCTGATGACTCGCGGCCGCACCCGCGCGGTCTGCAACAGCCACGAGATCATTACCGGCGACTTCACCCGCAACACCGAATTCCAGCTGCCGACCGACCGCATGGGGCTCGCCCTGCGCGCCCGGCTGGGCGAGGACGCGCTCGCCTTCCTCGATGCCACGCGCCTGGCCGAGGCGGTGCTCGGCGACGCGATCTACGCGAACGTGCTGATGCTGGGCGGGGCGTGGCAGGCAGGTCTGGTGCCGCTGAGCAAGGCGGCGCTGATGCGCGCGGTGGAGTTGAACGGCGCGGGCGTCGAGGGCAACAAGCGCGCCTTCGAACTGGGTCGCTGGGCCGTCCACGCCCCGCAGGAGGCGGCGTCCCTTCTCCACACCCCGCGCACGGTCGAGGAGGAACGCAGCCCCGCCGAGAAGATCGCGTACCGCGCCGATCACCTCGCGCACTATCAGAACGAAAAACTCTCCGACCGCTACCGCGCCCTCGTCGCCCGCGCGTCCGAGGTCAGCGAGGAATTCGGTCTCGCCGTCGCCCGAGGCTACCACAAGCTTCTGAGCTACAAGGACGAATACGAGGTCGCCCGCCTCCACGCCGAAACGCTCGAAGGCGCCGTGGCCGAGAAATTCGACAACGTGCGCGAAATGCGCTTCCACATGGCCCCGCCCATCTTCGGCAAGACCGACAGCCAAGGCCATCCGCGCAAGACCGAGTTCGGCCCTTGGATGCTGAAGGCGCTGAAGATCCTGCGGCACGGCAAGCACCTGCGCGGCACCGCCCTCGACCCGTTCGGCCGGACCGAGGAGCGCCGGATGGAGCGCGCGCTGATTGCGCAATACGAGACGGACATGGACGATCTGATCCCCGCGATCGACGCGAACACCCATGACGCCGCCGTGGCCCTCGCGCTGCTGCCCCTGCAGATCCGCGGCTTCGGCCATGTCAAGCAGGCCAATGCCGAGGCCGCCGCGAAACGGCGTGAGGAGCTGCTCGCCCAGTTCCGCGAGGGCGGCACACCGACGCTCCAGGCCGCGCAGTAACCTTCAGCTTCCCGAAAATACGCGAAAACCCGCCGGTGGCCATCAGCCCCGGCGGGTTTTCTCATCGCGCGACAGATGCCTCAGACCAGCCGCGACTTGTCCATCGCCGCGCGCACGAAACTCGCGAAGAGCGGGTGCGGCTCGAAGGGCTTGGACTTCAGCTCCGGGTGGAACTGCACGCCGACGAACCAGGGATGCTCGGGGATCTCGACGATCTCCGGCAACTCCCCATCGGGCGACAGACCCGAGAAGCACAGCCCCGCATCCTCCAGCCGGTCCTTGTACTTGATGTCGACCTCGAAGCGGTGGCGGTGGCGCTCGGAAATGTCACCCGCATCGTAGATCTCCGCGATCCGGCTGCCCGGCACCAGCGTTGCGTCATAGGCGCCCAGCCGCATCGTGCCGCCCTTGTCGTCGTCGATCGAGCGCTGCACCGTGCGGTTTCCCTCGTTCCACTCCTTCATGTGGTAGATGACGTGCTCGTAGCGGTCGACGCCCGCCTCGTTGTCGAATTCCTCCGACCCCGCCTTGCCGATGCCCGCCATGTTGCGCGCCGCTTCGACCACGGCCATCTGCATGCCCAGACAGATGCCGAAATAGGGCACGCCGTTCTCGCGCGCGTATTGCGCGGCCTTGATCTTGCCTTCCGTCCCCCGCTCGCCGAAGCCGCCGGGCACCAGGATGCCGTGATAGCCTTCCAGATACGGGGCCGGATCGTCCTGATCGAAGATCTCCGCGTCGATCCACTCGGTGCGCACCTTCACCCGGTTGTGCATCCCGCCATGCGTCAGCGCCTCGCTGATCGACTTGTAGGCGTCTTCGAGCTGCGTGTACTTGCCCACCACCGCGATGCGCACCTCGCCGTCGGGGTTGTAGATCCGGTCGGCCACGTCGTGCCAGCGCTCCAGCTTCGGCGCCGGGGCAGGGGAGATGCCGAACGCGTCGAGCACGGCCTGATCCAGCCCCTCGCGGTGATAGGCGAGCGGCGCCTCGTAGATCGACTTGAGGTCGAGCGCCGCGATCACCCGCTCCGCCCGCACGTTGCAGAACAGCGCCAGCTTCTCGCGCTCCTTGGTCGGGATCGGCTGCTCCGCCCGACAGACGAGGATGTCGGGCGCGATGCCGATGGAGCGCAGTTCCTTGACCGAGTGCTGGGTCGGCTTGGTCTTCAGCTCGCCGGATGCTGCGATGAAGGGCAGCAGCGTCAGGTGCATGAAGATGCACTGGCCCGCGGGCTTCTCCTGCCCGAACTGGCGGATCGCCTCGAAGAAGGGCAGACCCTCGATATCCCCGACCGTGCCGCCGATCTCGCACAGCATGAAATCGACCTCGTCCGCACCGATCTCCAGGAATTCCTTGATCTGGTTGGTGACGTGCGGGATCACCTGGATCGTCTTGCCGAGGTACTCGCCCCGCCGCTCCTTCTCCAGCACCGTGGAATAGATCCGGCCCGAGGACACGCTGTCGGTGGATCGCGCCGCGACGCCGGTGAACCGCTCGTAATGCCCGAGGTCCAGATCGGTCTCCGCCCCGTCATCGGTGACGAAAACCTCACCATGCTCGAACGGGCTCATCGTGCCGGGATCGACGTTGAGATAGGGGTCGAGCTTGCGCAGCCGCACCGAATAGCCGCGCGCCTGCAACAGCGCGCCGAGCGCGGCCGAGGCGAGCCCCTTGCCCAGCGACGAGACGACGCCTCCGGTGATGAAGATGTAGCGTGCCATGAAATATTCCCCCGTGCCGGCAATGCGGATTGCCGCGTGGTTCTCGTGTTCGAAAACGCGCCACGCCACGGGACTCGAGCCTTAGCCGGTCAGGATGATTCCGGCAAGGCCCGCCCCCCGATCTTGCGGACGGGGACGCGGTGGACGCGATGGATGGGTGTCAGTCGGCGGCGGGTGCCGCGTCGTCCACGGCCGGGGCCGCGTCATCGGCGGGCGGCACGGCCACCTCGTCATCGCCGATCGAAGGCGGCAGCAGGTCGCCCTGCAGGTCCGCGGGCAGCGACGGATCGCGCTGCGGCTGCTCCACCCCGCCCGAATAGCCGTCGAGCACGCTGGAATCGCCGGTCCGCTGAGCGGCCAGAATGGTCAGCAGCACACACAGACCCAGGAAGGCGGCCGCCAGGATCCACGTCACCTTGCTCAGCGCGGTCGCGGCGCCGCGACCCGAGGTCAGCCCGCCGCCGCCGCCGCCCATGCCGAGGCCGCCCCCTTCGGAGCGTTGCATCAGCACCACGCCGATCAGCGCGAGTGCGAGCAGAAGCAGGATGACGAGAAGGACGTTTTCCATTGCGGACCCGTGCGGTGTCTGGTGACGATGCGAGGCTCAATATCAAAGGGCCGGGGGGGTGTCGATGCGAAAAGCCCCCGATTTGAGGAGAGTCGCCATGCCGCGCCTGACACAGATCACGCCGTTCGTCCTGACGGCCGACATGGACCGCGCGCTGCGCTTCTATCGCGAGGTGCTGGGCTTCGCGCTCGGCTTTCGCGATGACAACTACGCCTTCATCCGGCGCGATGCCGTCGCGCTGCGCCTCCTGCAGGTCGAGGAGGGCATGGACCTCTCCGACCCTGCGCGCCAGCAGCATTGCTATATCGACGTGGAGGATCTCGACGGGCTCCATGCCGAGATGAAGCCGATGCTCGACACGCTGCCCGAAGGCCGCGTCCGCGCACCCTTCGACACCTATTACGGACAACGCGAGTTCCACGTGATCGACGAGGACGCGCTGCTGATCTCCTTCGGACAGAAGATCGCGGGTTAGTGGCGGAACTCGGCCGGGTCGTATTTCAGCAGGACCGGCACGATCAGATCCTCCTCATCCGTCAGATGCCGGTCGAGGAACCGCTCGAACCCCTGCGTGCGCGCATGGAACGCGCCCGCCGCGTCGCGCAGGCCCTCGCCCGCGCGGATCGCCTGCAACAGCGCGTTCGCGCCGTCGGCAAAGCCCGCCATGTGCCCATCGAGCGCATGGTGATCGCCGTCCAGCATCTCGAACCCACGCTCCAACCGCGCGTCCTGCCGGACCAGGACGGGGAAGTAATGCGTGTCCTCCATCGTGTGATGCCCGTGGAGGTGCTGCAGCATCATCTGGCCGACGCGCGCCGTCTCCCGCCCGAAGCGCTGCGGATCGCCCATGTCGTCGAGGAAGGCTTCGGTCCCCTCGCGCAGCATCGCGTTCATCCGGCGGAAGGCAAGATGCTTGTCGAGCCAGAAGCGGATGAGCTCGCCGAAATTGGCGTGCCCCTCCCAGGTCTCGCGCGGGTAGGCGTCCAGCAGGACGCGCAGCGCGTCTGGCAGTTCGGTGCGGGTGTCGAGCGATAGATCCATATGGGTGATCTAGGCGCCCGGACGCGGCAAGGCCAGCCGGAAGCCGTTGCCGGGGCGGGAACAGATTGTCTCCCCTCCCGCCGGGGGGGACGACGGCGCAGGCCCGCGCCGTCGTCGCAGTCGTTTCGGGCCCGCTCAGTTGCGGGCCTTGTCGACCATCTTGCCGTCCGAGATCCACGGCATCATCTCGCGCAGCTTCGCGCCGACCTGCTCGATCTGGTGCTCGTCGTTGTGACGACGCGCCGCCTTGATCGTCGGCTGCCCCACCGCGTTCTCCAGCATGAAGTCGCGCACGAACTTGCCGTCCTGGATGTCCTTCAGCACGGCCTTCATCCGCTCCTTGGTCTCGTCGTAGTTCAGGATGCGCGGGCCGGTGACGTACTGGCCGTACTCGGCAGTGTTGGAGATCGAGTAATCCATGTTGGCGATGCCGCCCTCGTAGATCAGGTCCACGATCAGCTTCACCTCGTGCAGACACTCGAAATAGGCCATCTCGGGGGCGTAGCCCGCCTCGACCAGCGTCTCGAAGCCGCAGCGGATCAGTTCGACCAGACCGCCGCACAGCACCGCCTGCTCGCCGAACAGGTCGGTCTCGCACTCCTCGCGGAAATTCGTCTCGATGATGCCCGAGCGTCCGCCGCCGATGGCCGCGCAGTAGCTCAGCCCGATCTCCAGCGCCTTGCCGGTCGCGTCCTGATCGACGGCGACGAGGCAGGGCACGCCGCCGCCCTTGGTGTACTCGCTGCGCACGGTGTGGCCGGGGCCCTTGGGCGCCATCATGATCACGTCGACGCCCGGCTTCGGCTCGATCAGGCCGAAATGGACGTTCAGACCGTGGGCGAAGGCGATGGCCGCACCTTCCTTGAGGTTGTCGTGGATGTATTTCTTGTAGGTCTCCGCCTGCAGCTCGTCGGGCATGGTGAACATGATGACGTCACACCAGGCCGCCGCTTCCGCGATACCCATGACCTGAAGGCCTTCGCCCTCGGCCTTCTTGGCCGAAGGGGAGCCGTCGCGCAGGGCGACGACCAGGTTCTTCGCGCCGGAATCGCGCAGGTTCAGCGCGTGGGCGTGGCCTTGGCTCCCATAGCCGAGGATGGCGACCTTCTTGTCCTTGATGAGGTTGATGTCGCAATCACGATCGTAATAGACGCGCATGGCGGTCTCCTTTCTGGTTTCGATTGGCTGCACAGTACCGACTGTCGAGCGGGCGTCATCCCCCGAAATTTGCGTATCTTTGCCATCTGGGCGAATATGAATGCGTCAAATGCCATAAATGCGAAAAACTCATGCTCGACGATACGGACCGCCGCATCTTACGCCAGATGCAGGCCGACCCCGCCGCCTCCGTCGCCACCATCGCGGAGCGGGCGGGCCTCAGCCATGCGCCCTGCTGGCGGCGCATCGGACGGATGGAGCGCGACGGCATCATCGCCGGGCGCCGCATCCTGATCGACCGGCGCAAGCTGGGGCTGGAGGTGCAGGTCTTCCTGCGCATCACGCTCGACAAGACCGCGCGCAATGCCTTCGACGCATTCCTGGCGGAGGCGCGGCGGATCCCGGAGGTCGAGGCGATCCAGACCCTTCTGGGTCGCGTCGACGTGCGCATGGACGTGGTCGCGCGCGACCTCGCCCATTACCAACAGATCTACCGCGACCGCATCATGGCCCTGCCGCATATCCTCGACGTCGAGAGCCTGATGCTCATGGCGGAACTGAAGAACAGCGAGGCGCTGCCGCTATGACGCTCGACGACACGGACCAAGCCATCCTCGACGTCCTGCGCGCCGATGGCGGCCTGAACGCCAAACAAGTGGGCGAGGCGGTCGGCCTCAGCCAGCCCGCCGCCTATCGCCGCATCCGGCGGCTGGAGGAGGCGGGCGTGATCACGGGTCGCGCCCTGCGGCTCGACGCCGCGAAGCTCGGTTTCGGCGTGACGGTGTTCCTCGGCATCAAGCTCGCCGCGCGGGGCAGGGGGGCGATGGGCGATTTCGAGCGGGCGATCGTCGCCATCCCCGAGGTGCAGCTCGTCCAGCAGGTGATCGGCGTCTACGACTACCGCGTCCGCGTCGTCGCCCGAGACCTCGCCGATTTCGAGCGCATCTTGCGCCGCCGCATCATGACCCTGCCGGGGGTCGGCGACGTGGAGTCCAACGTGCTGCTGAGCGAGGAGAAATGACCGGCAGACGGTTGCGTGCTTTTGCCCGGTCTGTGACTAACCGCACGGAACCGTGGCACGCCCTCGGGTAGCCACGTCTTGCACAACGACAAGGACCACCGATGATCTTCAGATTCGCAGCGCCCACCCTGGCCGCCTTCGCACTCACCGCCTGCACCGGCGAGAACGTCGCCCGACCGGCGGGCGAGGCGAATGGCCGACCCGTCTACGAGGTCTTCGCCGTGACCCCGGCGACGACCGACACGGCCGAGCATCAGCGGCAGCGGCGCGACGAGATCCACCGCATGGCGGACGCGACCTGCCCCGAGGGGTGGGAGGCGCATGGCGCGAACGACATCTCCCGCAGTGCATGGCGGCGGGGCACCTCGGGCCGTCCCTTCAACCATACGATCCGCGAGACGGTTCGCATCACCTGCACCGGCTGACACGAAAAAGGGCGCCCTCCGGTCCAGAGGGCGCCCTCGATGTGATCCGGGGATCGCGATAAACCGTCAGGTGCGGCCCTTGACCGCCCGCCAGATGAAGATCAGCAGGCAGGCACCGATGATGCCCGCGATCAGACGGCCGAAGAAGGTCGCGGCGAAGCCGAGGCCCACCAGGCCGAGGATGAAGTTCAGCACCAGCGCACCGACGATGCCGAGGATGATGTTGGTGAGCAGGCCGTGATCGGCCTTCATGATCTTCTCGGCGATCCAGCCCGCGAGGGCACCCACGATGATTGCGACGAGCCAACCCATTGAAAACCTCCTGTCGTTGCGTTCGCTTCGCAAAGAAGTGGGTCGGGCGCGTCCCGCGTCAAATCCGGGCTGCTGCATGGCCATCCGACGACGACCGCGCCGCGAATGCACGGGGCCCGCGTCACCGATCGGGCCGGACACCCGACGGTAAGACACCCGATTGGAGGAGCCGTTGGATCGGACTTCTCTCGATCGTGTGGAGTTGCGACTCCGCTTGACGTTTCAATTACGGCAGGCAGGCCACCACGTCCTCGGCTGAGAGCGAACGATCCCCGTCATCTCCCTCCGGCCGCCACAGTTCGACCTCCGTCAACTTGCGTCCGGTATGGTCGGTATATGGCGCAACCGATAACAACCGATCGCCCGTATCGCGGAAGCAGCTTTCCTCGTCCAGGAAAGCCGCGTCGCAGCCGCCCTCCCGCAGCAGTTTCACGAGTGCCGCAATCTCGGGGGCTCGAGCTTTCGACTGACCGATCCGGGACCTCGATATTTCAATCCGCCCCGCGCGCGATCGCCGCGACGCCGGTGCGCGCCACCTCGACGAGGCCGAGAGGCACCATCAGCTCGACGAAGGCGTCGATCTTGTCCGGGGCGCCTGTCAGCTCGAAGACGAAGCTCTCGGTCGTGGTATCCATGACCCGCGCGCGGAAGATTTCCGCCGTGCGCAGCGCCTCGACCCGCACGTCGCCGGTGCCGCGAACCTTCACCAAGGCCAGCTCCCGCTCCACCGCGGGGCCCTCCACGGTCAGGTCGTGCACATCGTGGACGACGACCATCCGCTCCAGCTGGTGCTTGATCTGCACGATCACCTGCGGCGTGCCGCGCGTGACGATGGTGATGCGCGAGCGGTGGCCGGTATGGTCGACCTCCGCCACGGTCAGGCTGTCGATATTGTAGCCCCGCCCCGAGAACAGGCCGATCACGCGGGCGAGCACGCCATCCACGTTGTCGACCAGCACGGCGAGCGTGTGCCGCTCGTCATTGTCGGAGAAGGGGGTCTTGAGGTCATAGGCGCTCTTTCGCGAGCTGCCTTTCTTGAGGTCGAGGGGGGACATCAGTTTCTCCAATCAGCGAGGTTCGGACCCAGCGGTGCCGTGACGCCTGCGCGTTGGGCGGCCTCGGCGAGCGTCACGCGGGTACCTTGTGCGAGAGCGAACGGCACCGACCTGCTCGCTTCGAGAGCGAAAGGATCACCGGCGACCAGTTCGTAGGTCCGTTCCTTGATTTCTACATCGGTCGAACAACCCGCTCCCTCCTCCCCGTCCGCACGGGCGGGAGTGAGGTCCGAGAAATACTGGAAGCAGATCTGCGCGATACCGTCGGGTCGCGTTTCCGTCCACCAACGTCCATCGGGGATGTCATCTTCGAAATAGGACCAGAGATGAGCCGTGCCGTCCGGAGCGAGATATTCGATGGCCGTACCGTAGCCGTCGAGATAGGCCATGAGTGTGCGATCCTTATAGAGATCACGCAGTGCGGCCGCATCCAGTCTCGGCATCGGCGGAGTGCACCCGGCGATCGCCGCGAGAAGTGCGCCGGCCACCAGCGCGCGGATCTTGCTTTGCATACCCTTGCTCACACCAGCACCGCCCCGCCGTCGGCGATGGCGTTGCGGGTGGAGGCGTCGCCCAGCAGCATCTCGTTATGGGCCTTGCCGCTCGGGATCATCGGGAAGCAGTTCTCGTGCTTTTCCACGACGCAGTCGAACATGACAGGGCCGTCATGGTTCAGCATCTCCATGATCGCGTCGTCCAGATCGTCGGGGTCGGTGCACAGGATGCCCTTGGCCCCGAACGCCTCAGCCAGCTTGACGAAATCGGGCAGGCTCTCCGACCAGCTGTGCGAGTAGCGCTCGCCATGCAGCAGCTCTTGCCACTGGCGGACCATGCCCAGCCGTTCGTTGTTGAGGATGAACTGCTTGACCGGCGCGCGGAACTGCATGGCCGTGCCCATCTCCTGCATGTTCATCAGCCAGGACGCCTCGCCGGCCACGTTGATGACCAGCGCCTCGGGATGGGCGAGCTGCACGCCGATCGAGGCGGGGAAGCCGTAGCCCATCGTCCCGAGCCCGCCGGAGGTCATCCAGCGGTTCGGCTCCTCGAAGCCCAGGTACTGCGCGGCCCACATCTGGTGCTGGCCGACCTCGGTGGTGATGTAGCGGTCACGGCCTTTGGTCAGCGCTTCCAGCCGCTCCAACGCGTATTGCGGCTTGATGGTCTTGCCTTCCTGGACGTAGCCGAGGCACTTGACCGCCCGCCACTCCTCGATCTGCTTCCACCATTTGGCGAGCGCCTCGGAATTGGTCTTGCGGCCGCGGCTCTTCCAGATGCGCAGCATGTCCTCGAGCACGTGGGCGACGTCACCGACGATGGGGATGTCCACGCGGATGTTCTTGTTGATCGAGGAGGGGTCGATGTCGATATGGACCTTCTTCGACTTCGGGCTAAACGCGTCCGTGCGCCCGGTGATCCGATCGTCGAAGCGGGCGCCGATGCAGATCATCGCGTCGGCCCCGTGCATCACCATGTTGGCCTCGTAGGTGCCATGCATCCCCAGCATCCCCAGCCACGCCTGACCGGAGGCGGGATAGCAGCCCAGCCCCATCAGCGTCGAGGTGACGGGGAAGCCTGTCGCCTCCGCCAGCTCGCGCAGCAGCTGGGTGGCCGCGGGGCCGGAGTTGATGACGCCGCCGCCGGTGTAAAGCACGGGTCGCTTGGCCGTCTCCAAAAGCTCGACCGCCTGCGTGATCGCGTCGATATCGCCCTTGAGACGCGGGGCGTAGTGGCCCTTGTCCGCCTTCTCGGGCTTGACGTAGGTGCCTTGAGCGAACTGCACGTCCTTGGGGATGTCGATCAGCACGGGGCCTGGGCGGCCCGAGGTCGCGACATGGAACGCCTGATGCAGCGTGGAGGCGAGCGCATCCGTCTCCTTCACCAGCCAGTTATGCTTGGTGCAGGGGCGGGTGATGCCGACGGTGTCGGCCTCTTGGAACGCGTCGTTGCCGATCATGAAGGTCGGGACCTGCCCGGTCAGCACGATCAGCGGGATCGAGTCCATCAGCGCGTCCGTCAGCCCGGTCACGGCATTGGTCGCACCGGGGCCGGAGGTGACGAGCACGACGCCCGGCTTGCCGGTGGAGCGGGCGTAGCCCTCGGCGGCATGGGTCGCGGCCTGCTCGTGCCGGACGAGGATGTGGCGGATGTCGTTTTGCTTGAAGATCTCGTCATAGATCGGAAGCACCGCGCCGCCGGGATACCCGAATACGGTATCGACGCCCTGGTCGCGGAGGGCTTTGACGACGATTTCGGCTCCTGACATGCGGGTCATGGCTGTCTTCCTGATCCTGCGGGGCGAGGGTGCCCCGATTGCGTTCGTGCAAGGCATAAAAAAACCCCCGTCGGGGGGTCATGCGCGCCAGCTGCCGTGGGGAGGTCATCCCCGCGTCAGGCGCGCCATCCAATAAGTACGAGTGCGATGTTCATGTCGGTCCTCATGCCTTGCGAAACCTTTCTTACCGGCAGAATCGCGGAGGTCAACCGGATATCGCAGAGAAAGTGACGCGGGAGGCCGCTTTTCCGACATTAAATGTCGCAGCCCCGCACCTGCGCGACATTCAATCGTCGAGCCCGAGCAATCCGCTCTCCAGCACGTAGCGGGTCAGCCCTGCGGTGGTGTCGATGCCGAGCTTGCGCTTGATGTTCTTGCGATGGGTCTCGACCGTGCGGACCGAGATGTCGAGATCGCGCGCGACCTCCTTGTTGGAATGCCCGCGCGCGAGGCGCAGCAGCACCATCTGCTCGCGGCTGGTCAGCGGTTCGCGGTCGCCGAGCTCGTCGGGCTTCAGTGCGCCCTCGGTTCCGGTGCACAGATAGGTCTCGCCCGCATGGACCGTCTCGATGGCGGTGACGATCTCGTCGGTGGGCACGTCCTTGAGCAGATAGCCCTTGGCACCGTAGCGCAGTGCGGTGGAGATGTATTCGGGGTTGTCGTGCATCGACAGCACGATGATGCGGGTGTCGGGGGCCCGCTCCAGGATCAGTTCGGTCGCGGTCAGCCCGTTCATGCCCGGCATGTTGAGGTCCATCAGCATGATGTCGGGGCGCAGATCGCCGATACGGTCGACGGCGTCGCGCCCGTTGGTGAGCGTCTCGACCACCTCGATCTGATCGTAGGTCTCCAGCACCGCGCGCACGCCGTCGGTCACAAGGGGGTGGTCGTCCACGAGGATCACTCGGATCGGGGTCATGCGGGTTCCTTCCTGTCGGCGATGGGCGCGCCGCTGCGCAGATGCGACGGCGGGAGGTCGGCGTCAATGCGCGTGCCGTTGGAGCTGGAGCGGATGTTGAAGGTACCGCCCAGATGCTCGATGCGCTCGGCCATGTTGCGCAGGCCTATGCCGGGCGACGCGCGCCCGCCGCGCTGGAAGCCATGGCCATTGTCGGTGATGGTCATGGCCGCCCCGCGGCGGTGCGGGCGGATCTCGATATCGACCTCGGTCGCGCCGGAATGCCGCTCGATATTTGTGAGCGCTTCCTGCGCGATGCGGAACATGGCGGTCTTTCCCTCGGCGGTCAGGGAGTTGCGCAGCGCGACCGTGCGCAGGCGGGTGGCGATGCCGGTGCGCTCCTGAAAATCCTCGGCCAGCGACTTGATGGCCGGCGACAGGCCCAGATCGTCGAGGGCGGCGGGCCGCAGGTCGCGGCTGATGCGGCGCACCTCGTGGATCGCGGTGGTCAGCCCGTCGGAGGATTTGTCGAGCGTGGAGCCCACATCCGGCGCTCCGGTGGCGATCTTGCGCCGCGCCAGCTCCAGCCCGTAGCGGATCGACACGAGGATCTGCGAGATGGAGTCGTGCAACTCGCGCGCGACGCGGCCGCGCTCCTCCTCCTGCGTATGGACGATGCGTTGTGTCAGTACCGCCAGTTTCTCGTCCGCCAGCCGCCGCTCTCGCAGGTTGATGAGCATGCCGGAGGCGAAGACGCCCAGTAGTACGATCAGCGTGATCCCGGCGATCCAGTAGAAGGTGTCGCGGATGCGCGCCTCCATTTCGGCCCGCGTGGCCGCGACCTGCGCGCGCACGTCGTCGATGAAGATGCCGGTGCCCATTGCCCACCGCCAGTCCTGCAGGCCGACCACATAGGACACGATCGGGCTCTCCTCCCCTGTCGAGGGCTTGGGCCAGACATATTCGTGATAGCCGCCGCCGCGCCGGGCGAGGTCGATCAGCGGTTCGACCACCGGGGTGCCGGTACTGTCGGTCAGGTCGATCAGGTTACGGGTGATGAGCTCCGTCTGGCGGGAGCTGACGATGTTCGTGCCGTCATAGTCGTAGACGAAGAAATAGCCGTCATTGCCGTAGGTCATCGCGGCGAGGATCTGTGCCGCACGGGTCTTGGCCTCGTCGTCGTCGATGCCGGCAGGGCCGTAGATGTGGTAGATCGCGTTGCGTGCGAGCGCCATGTAGTTGGCCAGCTCCGCCTGCTTGGTCTCCAGCAGGGTCTCTTCGAGAAAGGCGATCTCCTCCTCGGCCAGCTGTCGCGACTGGTGGGCGACGAGTGCCGCGATCGCGGCCACGGCCAGCACCAGCGGCAGGGTGGCGAGCAGGAAGATCTTCTGTCCGTAGGACGGGCGGGGCAAGGCGGGCATGGCAGGTCCGATGGCGCGAGCGGTGCGCGAGGATAGTCCGTCCAGGCCATCCGGGCCAAGCCCCGGTCCTGCGGGGACGTGTGATCACGCCCCCGCAAGTCATCAAGCCCGCGTGGCGTAACGCTCCAGCACGACGCCGCTCTCGTAGGCCTCGACGCCCAGCGGGGTGAGATCATGCGCGTCTGCATCTGAAAAGAGCGGCGTGCCCGACCCGAGGATGACGGGCGCGCGTTTGATGAGCACCCTGTCGATCAGGCCCGCATCGAGCAACAGCCCCGCCAGCCGTCCGCCGCCACACAGATAGATGTCGCCGCCCGGTTTGGACTTCAGCCGCCGCACCGCGCCGGGAATGTCGCCGCGGATGACGCTGACATCCGATCCAGAGGGCAGGTCGATACCGGCGGAAACGATGTGATGGTCCATACGCGGATAGGCGCGCGCGCCCGGTTGCAGGCCGAACGCATAGCCGAACTCGTAGGTCGCTCGCCCCATGATTACGGTCTGATAGCTGCCGAGGCGTTCCTGATAGGCGACGACATGTGCGCCCTCGTGAGGAAATGCAGACACGTCGCCGCCAGGTCCGGCAATGAAGCCGTCGAGCGACGCCGCAACGTCGTAGGTAAGGGATCGCATGGGATCTCCCTTTCGAAAAAATTGGTGTCGTTGGCCGGTCCCGTCAGGGCCGGTGGATCTGTCTCAGACAGCTTTGGTCACGACACGCACTCCTTCGATCGGTTGCCGACGTCTATATCATGGATGCGCTGTCGGCAAGGATCGGCGATTTTTCGCCGCCCTACGGGTTTTCGGGTATTCCCGCGACGCGACGTCCCGGTCTAGGGTTCCTGCGTTAATCGATCCGCCCGCTTCAACAGGGTGGGCGCCAATGGGAGGTATCTATGGATCGTCGTTCCTTTCTGAAGAATTCCGCGATCGGCGGGACCGCTGCCGCGGCCGCCACGCTGGCCGCACCGGCCTATGCACAGGGCCGTCGCACGCTGACCCTCGTGACCACCTGGGGCCGCGGCCTCGCCGGTGTGCACGACAGCGCGCAGCGCTGCGCCGACCAGATCACCGCCGCCACCGACGGCGCGCTGACCATCGACCTGAAGGCCGCGGGCGAGCTCGTCGGCGCGTTCGAGGTGTTCGATGCGGTGTCCTCCGGCCAGGCGGACATGTATCACGGTGCGGACTACTACTTCGTCGGCCAGCATCCGGGCTTCGCCTACTTCACCGCCGTGCCCTTCGGCATGACGGCGCAGGAGCTGCAGAACTGGTACTACTGGATGGGTGGACAGGAGCTGCATGACGAGCTCGGCTCCATCTTCAACCTCAAGCCGTTCCTCGCGGGTAACACGGGCGCGCAGGCCGGTGGCTGGTTCTCGAAAGAGATCAACACCCCCGAGGACTTCAACGGCCTCAAGTTCCGCATGCCCGGCCTCGGCGGCCAGGCGCTGGGTCGCCTCGGCGCATCCGTGCAGAACATCCCCGGCGCGGAAGTGTACCAGGCGCTCGCCTCCGGTGCGATCGACGGCACCGAGTGGATCGGCCCCTGGGCGGACGAGAAGGCCGGCTTCCAGGAGATCACGAAGACCTACTACACCTCCGGTTTCCACGAGCCGGGCGCGGGTCTGTCGCTGACCACCAACCTCGACGTGTGGAACGAGCTGAGCGACTCGCACAAGGCGATCATCCAGAACGTCGCGGCGGCCTCGCACTCCATCAACCTCGCCCAGTTCATGGCCGAGAACGGTGCCGCGCTGGAGCGTCTGCAGTCCGCAGGCGTCACCGTCCGCGAATTCCCCGACGCGGTCTGGGATGCGTTCGGCCAGGCCTCGCAGGAGGTTCTGGAGGAGAACATGGGTGACGAGCTCTATGCCCGCATCCACAACTCCGCGATGGAGTCGATGGAGAAGTCCTCCAACTGGATCGCGCGCTCCTCGGGCGTGTACACCGCGCAGCGCGACCGCGTCCTGGGCTGATCCCCGTTACCTGAGATCGAGGCGTCCCCGTTACCGGGGGCGCCTTCGGCGCAGGACCGCATTCGCCTGCGGGCCGCGTCGCAATCGGACCGTGGGGCACAGCCCCGCGCGCCTCAACTTGACCTTCGACACGGGTGGCCCGGAATGCTCGACGCGCTGAGCTGGTTTTTCGTCAATCTCTGGTCCGGCATCACGGGCATCTTCATCGCACTGGGCAATCTCGCCGCCTGGACGAACTGGGAAGAGGATAAGCAGTCCCTGATGCGCTTCATCTATTATGGCGCGTCGGTCGAGCTGTTCTTCGCCGTCACGGTCATCATGCTGATCCTGCTGGTGATCGGATTGTTCTTCCGCCCGTTCCTGTGGGGCGTGGTGCGCACCATCGAGTTCGGGCAGAACTGGATCGGGCGCATCTTCGCCTATGCGGGCCTGCTGATGGTGCTGCAGCAGGTGATGATCGTCTTCCTCCAGCGCATCTTCCGCGAGGCCGCGATCACCGTGGGCATCCCCGACACGCCCTTCCAGTTCACGCGCGACATCTCCTGGTGGTCGGAAGAGCTGAAGCTCTACAACGCCATGATCGTGGCGCTCTGCGTCGGCTACACCTTCGTGCAGGGCGGCCATGTGCGCGTCGACCTGTTCTACGCGGGCATCAAGTTCCGCACCAAGAAGATCGTCGACATGATCGGCTCTCTGTTTTTCCTGATGCCGCTGACCGTGATCGTGTGGCTCTTCGCCTGGTTCTTCATGTGGCGCAATCTCGTGACGCCGCCCGTGGCGCCCACCGACACGCTGGATCGTCTGATGACCAAGGCGCGCGCGCTGCGCTGGAACGTGGAGACCATCGGCTTCAGCCCAAACGGCTTCGACCAGTACTGGATGTTCAAGGTGCTGATCCTCAGCTTCGCGGGCCTGATGTTCCTGATGGCGTGGAGCTTCTTCTACCGCTCGCTGCTCGAATATATCGAGGGACCCGCGAGCGCCGACAAATATCTCGACAAGGACCGCATCGGCGACGAGATCGCCGAGACGGCCGCAGAAATCCACTAAGGGGCGGATCGCATGTTCTTCGGTCTGGACGGGGTCGAAATCGGCCTGATCATCACTTTCGCCTGCCTGTTCGGCGCGATCATGTCGGGCTATCCGGTGGCGTTCTCCATCGGTGGGGCGGGCATCATCGCCTTCGGCATCCTCGCAGCGCTGTCGGATGCGGGCATCCTGATCCACCAGGCGGTCGACGACCGCTCGGCCGAATATGCCGAACTGGTGGCGAGCGGGGTGGCGCGCGACACGATCTCGCTGTTCCGCTACCCGGATCTGCCGACCTATACAGAGCCGCTCTTCGCGCAAGGGTGGGAGCGGGAGTTCGACCGCACCATCGCGCTGATCACCAATCGGATGAACGAGCGGGTCTTCGCCGGTCCGTCCATCGAGACGCTGCTGGCCGTCGCGATGTTCGTCCTGATGGGCATTACGCTGGAACGCTCGCGCATCGCCAACGACCTGCTGACCACGATGGCGCGGGTCTTCGGACCGCTGCCGGGCGGTCTGGCGGTGTCGATCGTCGTGGTGGGTGCGTTCCTCGCCGCCTCCACCGGCATCGTCGGCGCGACCGTGGTGACGATGGGCCTGCTGGCGCTGCCGACCATGCTGCGCAACGGCTATTCGCCGGAGCTGTCCACCGGGGTCATCGCAGCCTCGGGCACGCTGGGGCAGATCATCCCGCCCTCCATCGTGATCGTCCTTCTGGGCACGCTGGCGGGGGATCTCTACTCCACCGCGCAGGAGGAATTCGCGCAGGCCAACATGTGCCCCGACGCGCTGACCTTCCTGGGCGAGCCCGCGGTGCTCTCGGTCGGGACGCTGTTCCAGGCGGCGCTGCTGCCGGGCATCTTCCTCGCCTTCCTCTACGGCGCCTATGCGTTCGGCTTCGCGCTGCTCTTCCCCAAGAAGGCGCCGCCGGTCGCACCTGCGGATCGCGACGTGCAGATCGTCGGGCGCTACCACAACGTGACCTGGTTCGTGGCCGCGCCGGTGGCGATCATCCTGTTCGCGATCGGACTTGGGCAGGTCGGCATCGTCGGCTCCCAGGCGATCAACGTCTCGAGCGTCGCGGAGCAGGGCGCGCAGGCCGAGTTGCGGACCAACGTCTCGGCCGAGTGCCAGGCCTCGATGATCGAGCGTCACGGGCAGGCGAAGTGGGACCGTGCCGTCGCCCAGCAGGCAGAGATCGACGCCGCGGGCGGCACGCTCACTCAGGAAGAGCGCGAACTGAGCCCCGAGCAGATCCGCGAGGCACGTGCGCGCGCGATCGTCGATGCCGCGCCGATCTCGTCCAATCTGGCGCTGGTCTGGGTGCTGGCCGGGATCACCATGGCGCTGGCGATGGGCGTGGCCCCGACCTATTCGCGGCGTCCGCTCCTGATCGGGGTCGGTGCGATCGGTCTGGGGCTGGTGCTCGACCTGTTGTTCATCGATCCGCGCACCTCTCCCGGCACGGCCTTCCTGATCCTGCTGGTGCCGTTCGCCATGCTGGCCTACGCGATGCGGGCCTCGTTCAAGCGGCTGGGCCAGAACGAGCTGTTGCGCGTGGTCTTCCCGCCGCTGGTGCTGATCGTGGCGGTGCTGGGCTCGATCCTCGGCGGCATCACCAATCCCACGCCCGCCGCGGCGCTGGGGGCGGCCGGCGCGATCCTGCTCGCCGCCTACCGCAAGCTGGAGGAGACGCCGGGCAAGTCGCCCGCGCCGATCCTGTGGGGCACGCTCGCCATCCTCTTGATGCTGGTCGTCGGCACGATCTTCGACCTGCGGATCACGCTGGCCGAGGTCTCGCTGGAGAACCGCATCGCCTATTACGTGACGCTGGTGGCCTACGGCATCTCGATGCTGACCATGCTCTACGCGTGCTGGGTGCTGTGGATCGGGGGCGTTCTGACGCCCGTGGTGCGGGAGACGGCGAAGGTCACGGCGATGGTCTTCGCCATCCTCATCGGCTCCCAGATGCTGAATCTGGTGCTGATCTCCTTCGGTGGCGAGCATTACATCCAGGACTTCCTCAAGAGCTTCGACAGCGAGTTCCGGGTCTTCCTGATCGTGATGCTGGTGCTGTTCGTTCTGGGCTTCGTGCTCGACTTCCTCGAGATCATCTACATCGTGATCCCCATCGTCGGGCCGGTGATCTATGGCGGCACGCTCGATCCCAAATGGGTGACGATCATGATCGCGGTGAACCTGCAGACCTCGTTCCTGACACCGCCCTTCGGCTTCGCACTGTTCTACCTGCGCGGTGTTGCGCCCAAGGAGGTGACGACCGGGCACATCTATCGCGGCGTGATCCCGTTCGTGCTGATCCAGGTGCTCGGTCTGGCGCTGCTCTGGGCCTTCCCGTCCATCGTGACGATCGTGCCGGACCTGCTCGGCCGGAACTGAGGCCGGAACACGTCTGCAAACGCAAAAAAGGCCCGCCCGGATCGCTCCGGGCGGGCCTTTCGACATCCGCTTATCAGTTGCGGACGGTCATGACTTCGACGAGCTCTTCGTCGGTCAGTGCATAGACCAACCCGTCATCGGTCATGAAGGTGTTGTCGGCGGCGAGCGTGACGGTCGCGGCCTCGTTGGCGGTGTCGAGCGACAGGACGCGGCTGGTGCCGTCGTCATAGGTCTCGACCACGGTCACGGCGCCGATGCGCGTGCCGTCGAGGCTGCGGACCTCGGTGCCGACCAGTTCGACGTCGTCGAAGGTCGTGAGCGAGGTGCCGGTGGACATCCGCTCGGAAATCACGGTTTCATCGACCACGTTGTAGATCGTGATGCGGTCGGTCAGGTCGACCTTGCCCTCGACACTCTCGAACAGCATCGCATCGGCGGGATCGACGTAATAGCCGGTATTGTTCGGTGTCGCCGCTTCCTCGACCAGGTCGACGTCCATCGTGCTGTCGGCGACCTGCGCGGACAGCGGGACGGCGGCCAGGGTGAGGGCGGTGGTGGCGGCAAGTGCCTTGGTCACAAAAGTCATCTTCGATACTCCTAAATCAGTCAAATCGCACGACGTCCTGCCATGCGGGTGATCAACGTATGCCCCCTGCCAAGGTTCAAAGAATCCTCATGTATCGGTTGTTTTCACACGAAAAAACCCGCCCGGACGTGCCGGACGGGTTTGCTTCGGCAAGATGATGCCGAGATGCGGGATCAGTCCGCGGGAACCGCGTTCACCACTTCGACGAACTCGGCGTCGGTCAGGGCGAGGACGATGCCGTCATCGACCATGTAGGTGGCCTCCGCCGTCAGGTTGACCTCGGCTTCGGTCGCGGCCGTGTTCAGCGACAGCGTCTGCAGGGCCCCGGCTTCGGTCCGCTCGACCTCGTCGATGCGTCCGATCGTCGTGCCGTCGAGGGTGCTCACGTAGGAGCCGATCAGCGTGGCGTTGTCGAGGTCGCCGGTAGGCGAGCCGGTGGCGAGGCGGGCATCGAGCTCGGTCGCAGGGACGACGCGGTAGACCGTCGCGGTCGTCGTGATATCGGCACCCGGCCCGTTGATGATGTCGGCGATGGCGTTGCCACCGGCCGAAATCAGGTCACCGCCTGCGCTGATCGTGTCGCCGACCAGATCCACGGCACCGCCGACCAGGTCGGTCGCGGCATCTCCGGTCGCGACGGCCGCATCGCCGACCGTGTCGACCGAGTTATCGGCGTCCTGCTGCAGCAGGATCCGCGAGGAACCGGTCTTTCCCGTCGTCGTCACGTCTGCGCTCGTCTGAGCGGCAAGCGGGGCGGCGGCGAGGGTCAGGGCTGTGGTGGCTGCAAGGGCCTTGGTCAGAATGGTCATCTGGAAACACTCCTAATCTATGACACGAGCGGACTGAGTGCCGCGCTCGGTTGTTTAACGTGTCTTAACGAAGGCGGTTGCAGGAGTTCCCATCACATTTCTCCGGAAATGTGAGATTTTACCGTAAGATAAGCAAAAACCCGCCGATCGCCCGGCGGGTTTTTCCGAAAGCAGCGCTGGTAGACAGCATCTCAGTTTGCGCGACGGATCAGGCGGTCGAACTGCGCGTCTGAGCGGTCGATCGCGAAGGATCCGTCGACGAGGCGCCGGTCACGCGGCGGCAGCAGCAGGGGATCGACGCCCTCGGCCAGGGTATCGAGATTGGAGACGTCGTCATCCTGCGTCGTGGCGAAGGCACCCGCCAGCGCGCCCTCGACTTCGCCGCGGATCAGGCGGCCATCGGTGGGCGTGAGACGGCGGGCCGCGAAGACCTCCACATCGGCGCCGCCGGTGATGGCCCGGACCTCTCCACGGGTCTCGCGCGCCAGTTCGGCGATGCTGGGCTGGTCGGCCGAGCTGTCGCCCATATTGCCGGTCACGCGGACGGTGGACTGTGCTTCGGCCGACACGCCGAGTGCCGCGACAGAGGCTGCGATGAGGAGGGTTTTTACGCTGGTCATGATACTCGATCCCTTCGATCCGTTACCGTCCCGCGACAGGCGGGGTCGCCAGATCAACGGCTCGGCCGGTCAAAGGTTTCGCGATGCGATCGAGCGGAGGGGTCAGAGCCGCCCGTCGGGAAGCTGGATGGCCGAGACCTGCGCCTGGATCGGATCCTCGTGGCCGCGGGTGCTGTGCGGCTCACCCGACGCCTCATATTCGGCGAGATCGCGCCACCTCCCCTGAGCATAGACTTCGAGCGGGCGGAAGCGGGCCTTGTACCCCATCTTGAGCGACCCCGCGACCCAGTAACCGAGATAGACGTAAGGCAGCCCCGCCTCGCGCGCGATCTCGACATGGTCGAGGATCAGGTAGGTGCCGAGCGAGCGCTCCGGCGCGTCAGGCTCGAAGAAGGAATAGACCATCGACACCCCGTCATCGAGCACGTCCGTCAGGCACGTGGCAGTAAGTTCGCCCTGCGCGTCGGCATATTCGATCACCCGGCTGCGCACGGGCGTCTCCTCCACCATCGCGGCGAACTCGAACATGTCCATGTCGGCCATGCCGCCATCGGCGTGACGATGGTCGAGATAGCGGCGGAACAGCTCATACTGCTCCTCGGTCGCCCAGGGGGAGTTGCCGGTGCGTGTCAGGTCCGCGTTCCGGCGCGTGATGCGTCGCAG
Source organism: Roseobacter sp. HKCCA0434 (assembly GCF_032464675.1). Classification (NCBI taxonomy): domain Bacteria; kingdom Pseudomonadati; phylum Pseudomonadota; class Alphaproteobacteria; order Rhodobacterales; family Roseobacteraceae; genus Roseobacter; species Roseobacter sp. HKCCA0434. The sequence continues at coordinate 25,204 of NZ_JAWDKL010000011.1, read as the reverse complement.
ATTGCGCGAGGGCTTGAAGTCGGCGACCCGGATCCGCGCCGACAGGCAGGCCGAGCAATCGGCGCAGGAGGGCCGGTAGAGCACGTTCTGCGACCGGCGGAACCCTTGCGCGGAAAGCTTGTCGTTCAGACGCTGGCTGTCGGGGCCGTGCAGGGCGGTGAACAGCTTGCGCTCCACCCGTCCGGGCAGGTACGGGCACGGCTGCGGGGCCGTGACGTAGAACTGCGGAACGTTCGGGGTGAGGTGGCGCATGGAGTTTCCGAGAAGCTAGGCCCTCGAAGGTGGGGTGTCTGCGCGCCGCTGTCAATCGGCGCGCGCCCTGGTGCGAGGTCAGTCGGGGCTATTGATCGCGGTCGAGCCCAGCGGGATGTCGTGCAGCGCCTGCCCGCGGGCCGTCCCGCCCATCAGGAAGATGCTGACCACCTGCGTGAACATGAAGCTCAGCGACAGGGCATAGAGGCCGGTATGAACCAGCGCCTGGCCGAAGCCGAACCGCTGCCCGAACCCGTCGCGGAACTCGATCCCCATCATCCGCATCCCCCAGGTGGCCGAACGGCCGGAGATCGTGAAGGTCCGGTAGAGGAAGCTGACGACCAGCCAGAACGGCAGCAGCAACCAGCCCAGACCCAGCGTCAGGATACCGAAGACCAGCCAAAGCGCGGTGATGATCGCGACATCGAGCACCCAGGCGATCAGACGCCGCGACGGCACGCCGTCATAGAATTGCGGATCGGTCGCAGGGTCGGGCAGCCCGCTGGCGCGCGGGGCCTCGTAATTGGGATTGTAGGCGCGTGTCTGTGTCATGATCCTTCGTTTCCGTTGTGTCGGTTGGGGAGATATGGCCCCGAAGCGTCCGGGGCCAGTCCCGTGGGTCAGCCCTGCACGGGGGCAGGGGTCTCGGCGTCGTCCGCGTCGAGAGTCTTGTCCTTGCGCGCGCGGCGCTCGGTCATGAACTGGTCGAACTCCGACTTGTCCCGCGCGGTGCGCAGGCGGTCCATGAAAGCGTGAAACGCTTCCTGCTCCTCCTCCAGGCGACGGATCGTCTCGTCGCGATAGGCGTCGAAGGCGGTGTTTCCAGTCGAACGGGGGCCCATGCGGCGGGCGCGGTTACGGGTCTTGGTGCAGGACATGCGATTGCTCCAGATCATGTAGAACAGAAGGGCGAGGCCGACGGGCCAGAAGACGATGAAGCCCAGCACCATCGCGGCGATCCAGGCTCCCTTGCCGCGCTGGTCGAGCCAGGATTCGGCGTTGGAGAGATAAGCTGTTGCGGAGGACATCGTGGGGGCCTTTCCTATGTAAATGTTATTCACATTAACATAGATGGGAAGCCGTCCGCGGCGTTCAAGACCGCGTGAGCGCATTTTCGCGGGGGCAGTCAACGGTTCCGTAACGCTTGTCGTGCACGGATGGCCCATGACCAATGCGATGGCACCCCTCTCAGGGCGTTTCGACGACCCCGCGATGCACGAGATCCTGGCCGAGCTGATGGACCGGATCTCCTCGCCGGTCTTCGTGAAGACGCCCGAACAGGTGTATCTCTACGCCAATCGCGCCTTTTGCGACCTCTATCCCGATACCCCGGTCGCGGGCGTAGACGCGCGCGAGATCTTCGGCGGCTCGCGGGCCGCTCGCTATGCCGCGGAGGATCGTGACTGTCTGGAGACGGGGCGGGTACTGGGCCGACGGCAGACCGAGGACGCGCGGCAATGGCTGGTGGAGAAGGTGCTGGTGACCCTTCCGGATGGTTCTCCGGGCATCGCCGGGGTGGTCTTCGACGTCACCCGCGACCGGGAGGAGCAGGAGGACGCGCTCGCCGGGCTCGACCAGTTGAAACGACAGGCCGAGCAGCGCGCCCTCCTGCTGGCCGAGGCGAAGGAGAAGATCGAGTACGTCTCGCTCCACGATCCGCATACCGGGCTGCCGAACCGCCGCTATCTCGAACGCCGGATGGAGGAGGCGTCGAAGGCCGGAGAAACCCTCGCCGTGCTGCATGTCGACCTCGACCGGTTCAAGCAGATCAACGACACGTTCGGGCATTTCACCGGCGATTACGTGCTGCGGCAGGTGGCGACCTTGATGACGCAGGAAACGCGGCTGGGCGATTTCGTCGCGCGGATCGGCGGCGACGAGTTCGCCATCCTCTGCGCCCATGACGGCGATGCGGACCGGGTGGAGGCGCTGGCGGACCGGATCGTGCGGCGGCTCGCGAACCCGATCCGGTGGAAGGGTGTGGATTGCCGCATCGGGGCTTCGGTCGGGGTCGCCTTGCCGCGCGCGGATAGCGGCGACGCCTTGCAGCTGTTGCAGGACGCCGACGTCGCGCTCTACCAGGCCAAGGATGCGGGCCGTGGTCAGGTGCGTCTGTTCTCCCCCGCCATGCAGGCGCAGCAGCGCCTGGAGAACAGGCTTCTAGAGGACATGCACCGAGGACTCGAACGCGATGAGTTCCGCCCTCTCTACGAGGTGCAGATGCGCTCGGACGATTTGGCCCTGGCCGGGGTGGAGGCTCTGGCGCGGTGGCATCATCCGACCGAGGGCCTCCTGTCGCCTGGTCGGTTCCTGTCGCTGGCCGAACGACACGACCTGCTGCGCGACATCGACCAGGCGATCCTGCGGCGCGCGGCGCGCGACCTCGCCTGGCTCGACGGGAAGGGCATCGACGTGCCGCGCCTGTCGGTGAACGTCTCGGCGCAGCGGCTGGCCACCACCGACCTGGTCGAGGAGATCGCCGCGCTCGACATACCGCGCGGGAGGCTGAGCTTCGAGCTGATCGAGACGATCCTCTTCGATGAGACCGATCCCAGCTTCCACTGGCAGATCGACCGGCTGCGAGAGCTCGGCGTCGGGATCGAGGTGGACGATTTCGGCACCGGCTACGCCTCGATCGTCAGCCTGATGCGCCTGCACCCCGACCGGATGAAGATCGACCGCCAGTTCATCGCGGCCGCCGAGCGATCGGATCACGCGCGCCGCGTCATCGCCGCGATGATCGACATCGGCGGCGCGCTCGACGTGGAGATCGTCGCCGAAGGGATCGAGACGGCGGAGCAGGCCCGCATGATGGGTCGGATGGGTTGTGGCATCCTGCAAGGCTGGCTGTTCGCCAAGCCCATGAGTGTCGAGGCGCTCGCCCGCTTCGCCCGCACGCCCTTCCGCCTGCCTAGCGGTGATGCGGTCGCAGCGCCCGGCCGGGTCAGTCGGTGATGACGCCGAGCCCGCGCAGGTAGACCCCGATGCCCGATTCCAGCAGCTCCTCGGGGGAGAACGGTGCGCGCGCGCCGGGTGCGCCGCGGGCGAACAGCTCCACCACCCCGTGGCTCATCGCCCAGATATGATGGCTGACGAGGCTGGAGGGCGGGCGCCGGTCGGGTGGCAGGTGCGCGGTCAGCGTCTGTGCCGCCTCGTCGAGGACCGAAGTTGCACGCGCGGCGGCCTGCGCAAGCTCGGGGTTGCCCGCGACCGACACGCCGCTTTCGAACATGGCGATGTAATGGCCGGGCTGCGTACGCGCGAAATGCAGATAGGCCCGCCCGACCGTCTCGAACGCGGCAAGCGGGCTCGGCCGTCCCCCGTCATAGGCATGCTGCAGGAGGTCGGCGAAGATCTCGAAGCCCTGCAACGCGGCCTCGGCGATCAGGTCCTCGCGTCCCTTGAAGTGCCGATAGGGCGCGGCGGGGCTGACCCCGGCCACCCGCGCGGCCTCGGCGAGGGTGAAGCCGTTGGGCCCCTTCTCCTCGATCAGGGCGAGCGTGGCGTCGACCAGCGCCTGGCGCAGGTTGCCGTGATGGTAGGATTTGCGCTCAGGCATTGCCGAGGATCATCTCCGGCCGGCCGACGATCTTTGGATCCGTCTCGCCCACCGCATCCGCATCACTCAGGTCGCAGGGCAGGCTGCCGATGATGTGCCGGATCGCCCCGATCCGCGCGCGCCGCTTGTCGTCGGAGCGGATGACCGTCCACGGGGCGGCATCGGTATGGGTCCGCTCCAGCGTCTCTGCGATCGCATCGGTATAGGCGTCCCATTTCGACAGGCCCTCCACGTCGATCGACGACAGCTTCCAGTGCTTGAGCGGATCGTTCTCGCGCTTGAGGAAGCGGCGCAACTGCTCGGCCCGCCCGACGGTCAGCCAGATCTTCACCAGATGGATGCCATCCGCGACCAGCAGCCGCTCGAAATCGGGCACTTGCGCGAACCAGCTCTCCCGCTGCTCCGGCGTGCAGAAGCCGAAGACATGCTCGACCACGCCGCGATTATACCAGGACCGGTCGAACAGCGTCACCGTCCCCGCGGTCGGCAGGTGCTTGATGTACCGCTGGAAGTACCATTCCCCCGCCTCCTTGGGCGTCGGCTTGGCCAGCGCCACGGTGCGCACGACGCGCGGATTGAGGTTCTGGCGCACCCGCGCGATGGTACCTCCCTTGCCCGCGGCGTCGCGCCCTTCGAAGACCACGACGACCCGCGCGCCAGTCCGCTGCACCCAGCTTTGCATCTTCACCAGTTCAATCTGCAGCGCGTCGAGCGTGTCCTCGTAGGCCTCGCGCTTCATGCGGGCGTCATAGGGGTAGGCGGGATTCAGGATATCCTTCTTCCCGCCCTCTGCGATCGCCTCCCGGATCTCGTCGGGCGCGTGGCGCTCGTAATATTCGGTGATCCTGCCGACCAGATCGTCGCTCATGCTTGCTCCCTCAGGCGGGCGAAGGCCGCCATTGCCGCGTCCATCCGGGAATGATGGGGCATGTGGCCCGTCCCGTCCAACCGGGTGAAGCGTGCATGGGGTACGGCGGCGGCGAGGTGCTCCGAATGGATCTCGATCGGCACGATCGTGTCGGCGGTGCCGTGCAGGATCTCCATCGGCATGGCGAGGTCGGGATAGGCGGGCGTCATCTCGACGAGATGCGGTTTCAGCCGGTTGATGTCGGCCACGTTCGCCCGCACCGTCGCATAGCGCAGCGCGAGTTCGGGGCGCATCACCTCGGCATAGCCCTCCGGCATCGGGTCGGGGGCGAAGACGGCGCGCAGCCCGTCGCGTACCAGCCGCGGTCCCGCGAGCCGGGGATAGGCCCAGGCGACCGCCGGTCCGATCACGGGCGCATCGGCGATGGTGTAGAGCGTGCCCGCCGACCCCTGCCATTCATGGCTGGGTGCCGCGAACAGGGCGAGCCCCGCGACCCGCTCGGGCCGTGTCACCGCCCAGGCGAGCGCGACCGATCCGCCATAGGAATGACCGGCGATCACCGCGCGATCGACTCCGAGCCGCGCCAGCGCCGCATCCAGATGCGCCGCCTGCGCCCGCGGATCGGTCATGTCGCGCAGGCGCTCCGAATAGCCGAGGCCGGGGCGATCGAATGCGATCACATCCCAGTCCCGCGTCAGCATGTCGACATGCTGGAACAGCCAGTCGCCCAGATTGCCGCTCGCCCCGTGGATCAGGACCAGCGTCGGGCCGGTGCCCGTCCGGTGATAGCAGACCCGCGCGCCGTCCACCTCGACGGCGCGGTCGCCCGGTCTCATCCATCCACCCAATCGAACGTGGTCGTCTGGTAGATCTGGTTGATCCAGTTGCCGTAGAGCAGATGCGCATGGCTGCGCCAGCGGTTCTCGGGCTCTCGGGTCGGGTCGTCGTCCGGGTAGTAGTTCACCGGCACGTTGATCGACTTCCCGCCCGCGACGTCGCGGTCGTATTCCTGCTTCAACGTCCCGCTATCGTATTCTAGATGGTTAAACATGTAGAGCGCCCGCCGCTCCGCATCCTCCACGAGGCAGGGTCCGACCTCGGGCGAGGAGATCAGCGTCGCCAGTTCCGGCACCGCGTCCACGTCCCGCTGGTCGATCTCTGTCCAGCGGCTGACCGGCACGACGAGGTTGTCGGAAAAGCCCCGCAGATAGGGCGAGGCCGCGTCGTGCACCCGGTGGCGGAACGCGCCGAACGCCTTGGCGTCGAGCGCGCGCTTCGCGATGCCGTGGAAATGGTGCAGCATGGCCTGACCGCCCCAGCAGACCGCCATCGTCGAATGCACGTTGGTCTGCGTCCAATCGAAGATGGTGCGCAGCTCGTCCCAGTAGCTGACCTCCTCGAACTCCAGCAACTCGATCGGCGCGCCGGTGATGATCAGCCCGTCAAACCGGCGCGAGGCTACGTCGGCGAAGGGGTGATAGAACGCCTCCATATGCTCGGGTGCTGTGTGGCGCGACTGGTGCTCGCTCATGCGGATCAGGGTGAAGTCGATCTGAAGCGGCGTCGCGCCGATCAGGCGGGCGAACTGCGTTTCCGTCTGGATCTTCATCGGCATGAGGTTGAGCAGCGCGATCTGCAGCGGCCGGATGTCCTGCCGCGCGGCCTGCTCGTCGGACATGACCATCACGCCCTCGGACCGCAGCACGTCATGGGCGGGCAGGGCGGAGGGGATCTTGATGGGCATGTCGTCTCCTTTCGCGGAAAGGGTGATGTAGGCGGACGGGGCCGCGCGCGCAACTCAGGCGCGGGCGATGGCCTCGCCGATCAACGTCTCGAACTCGGCGGCGGAGCGGACCGCGTAGATCTCCTCGGCGCTCAGCGTCAGGCCGTGGCGCGCCATCGCGGCATAGCGGGCCTGCCGGGTTTCCAGCACCCGGCGGTAGGAAAAGCGGATGAAGGCGTCGGGGTCCACCGCCTCGGGCGCATCGCCCGTTCGCTCCAGCCAGGCCTGCCAGTTCGCCTCCAGCTCCTCGGGGCGGTAATACATCGGCTTGGGCTGTCGGTCGAAGCGGCGGACCAGCTCATCCACGTGGTCGTCCGAGCCCTCGATCCAGACCAGCTGCATCGCGCCGGTCAGGGCGGCCATGACCGGATCGTCCGGGTCGTCCGGATCGACCACCTCGCAGATCGAGCCGCCGGTATCGCAGACGAAGTTCGGATAGCCGTAGATATCTCGCGCGCGCTCGGCGAACTGCACTGCGTCGATCAGGCTCGCGATCTCCGCCGCGCGGTGCTGGTCCTGCCGCCGGCGGTATTCCTCGATCTCGATGCCGCCACGCGCCGGGTCGCCCGGCTTGCCCAGATAGGTCGAGAGCGGGTCGAGATTGTGGAACGTGATGTTGGAACCGATATAGATCGAGTCCGATCGCAACAGCTCGGCCAGGAACGGCACCTTCATGGCCTCGCGCTTGAAGTTGTCGACGATGTGCTCGCCCATGTAGCGGGTGCCGATGCGGTAATCGACCGAGTAGTGGAACCAGTCCCCCGTGGCGCGCAGCATGTCGGCCACATGGGTCTTGCCTAGGCCCGACATGCCGAACAGCGCCACGCGCTTGGTCGGGCTCGCGGCCCAGGTGTCCTTGGTCTCGTAGAGCATTGCCGTCCTCCGGGCGGGGTCGCACGGAGGATTAGCGCGGCGAGACCGCCTTGAAAACCCGCCCGTCGATGGTGACGAGCCCCAGCGCGATCAGTGCCAGCCCGGCGAACGCGCGGGGGGAAAGGCTCTCGCCCAGGAACAGCGCGCCCAGCGTGATGGCGACCGCCGGGATCAGCAGCGTGACCAATATCAGGTTGCCCGACCCGGCCATCGCCAGGATCCGGTAATAGAGCAGGTAGGCCAGGGCCGTCGCGACCACCGCGTAGTACCCGATGGCGGCGAACCCCGAACCCGACAATGCGACGAAGGGCGACCCCTCGACCGCCCAGCCGAGCGGCAGCATGACCAGCGTCGAGGCGGTCAGCATACCGGCCGCGGCCATCTCGGGCGGCAGGCCCTTCAGCATCACCCGCGCCCAGACACCGGCGAAGGCGTAGGAGAGGGTGCCCGCCAGCACGGCAAGCTGCGCGAGGTTGCGCGGATCGAAGCTCGCCAGCGCCTGCCACCCCATGATCGTGGCGACCCCGGCCAGCCCCAGCGCCGCCCCGAGTGCGCGGCGCGCCGTCAGCCGTTCGTCGGCCAGCAGGGCGGCGGCAACCAGCACGCCGAAGATCGCCGTCGTGGCGTTGAGGATCGAGACCAGCCCCGTCTCGATCCGCGTCTGACCCCAGGCCATCAGCGTGAAGGGGATGACGTTGTTTAGCAGTCCCATCCCCGCGAAACCGATCCAGACCCGTGGCGACCGGGGCAGGGGATGCCCGCGCATCGCGACCACGGCCCACAGCACCAGCGCCGCCCACCCGACCCGGTGCGTGACGGAGGTCAGCACGCCGACCTCGCGCAGCGCGATGGCGATGGAGAAGAAGGACCCGCCCCAGATCAGCCCCAGCAACAGCAGGAGGCCCCAGGCGGCATTGCTCATATGTGTCGGTGTCGTCATGGCGGCGACGGTAGGTCGCGTGCGGCACCCCCGCCACCCGGAACCTGCGCCACGAAAAAGGCCCGCCGGTCAGGGCGGGCCTTAGCAATGCGATGATCGGGACGCTTAGAGCTTGAAGCCCAGCGACAGACCGATCGAGATGGCGCTGTTGTTCTCGAACTGCGCGGGAACAATGGCTCCGCCAAGGGCCGCGACGGGAACGCCTATGGTCTCGTCGCCCAGGTCCGTGTAGCGGATGCCACCGCTCAGCTCGACGGTACCGAAATCATAGGCCCCACCGATCGAGATCGAGCGGCTGCCATCCGCCGGGCTGAACAGCGACGGCGAGGCGGAGTCGCTGCTGCCTTCGTAGCCGAGGGTGACGGCGACCGAGAAGTTCTCGGTGATCGCGCGACCGACGCCAAGCGTGTAGGCCCAGACATCGTCCTCGTAGGAGATCAGCGGGCCGCCGGGTGCCGCACCGTAGCCCGGAGGCGCAACGGTGAATTCGGAATAGTCCGCCCAGCGGATCGAGCCGAAGACCAGCGTGCCGGGTGCGACGCCGCTTTGCACTTCGAGATTGACCGAGTCGGGCAGATCGGTGCTGAACGATGTCGGCGCGCCGCGCTCGGTCCCGTCGAAGTCCAGTTCGATTTCCGAATTGTAGGTCAGTGCGACGCGCAGCGCGATCTCGGGGCGCTCGTAGGTCATGCCGACGAGGTAGCCGTAGCCGGTGTCGGAGTCGACATCGAGCGTGTAGAGCGCGGCCGGGACAGCAGTGTTGGCATCGCTGCGAAGCGCGCGCAGGCCGCCGTGGACACCGAAGCCGTTACCGAATTCATAGCGCACGACGCCGGTCAGCGAGTCGGTGTTGATCTCACCCTCGGTCCCTGCGAACGGCCCGGTTCCATAGTCGACATCCGCACCGAAGGGCTGGTCGTAGATCACAGCGTAGGAAATATTCTCGTTGAAATCGGCGCGATAGCCCGCGCCGAAGATCGTGTAGTCGTCCTGGCTGTTGCCGGTATCAGCCGGACCGCCGGCAACTGCGGGAAGCTGAAGAGTCCCGTCGACTTCCGGAAACACGAAGGCGCCCGAGAACTGCAGGTAGCGCCCGCTCTCCTCATAGATCAGGCCTACGTCGGAGCCGGTGCGGTCGATACCGCCGGCCATCGCGCCGGTGGTGGCGAGGGCTGCCGCAGCCGTCGCTGTCAGGAGCTTTGCCATCTTGGTCATGTCTGTCCCCCCTTCGGGATTCGAGGGCGCTTTATCAGTGCGCCTTTCGGTGAGCGATGAGGGGATTTGATGAGCGGATTGTCGCTCGGTCAATCTGCGACGCCACGTCACGATTCCGTCGCGTTGAAATGTTGTTGCGCAGTCACAATGACAAACGCCGCCCCGATTGCGGGACGGCGTCCGATTTCGCGTCAGGATTGTGGGATCACTTCGCCGCGGCGTCGATGCTTTCCTGCAGGATCGCCTCGGCCTCGGCCTTGTCGCCCCAGCCGATGACCTTGACCCACTTGCCCTCTTCGAGGTCCTTGTAGTGCTCGAAAAAGTGCTTGATGCGGTCGAGCGTCTTCTCGGACACGTCCGCGAGGTCCTGCGTGCGCGACTGGAACGGATCGACCTTCTCGTGCGGCAGCGCGACCAGCTTGTCGTCCATGCCGCCGTCGTCCTCCATCTTCAGCACGCCGATCGGGCGGCAGCGGATGACCGAGCCGGGCGCCAGCGGGAAGTCGGTGATGACCAGCACATCCGTCGGGTCGCCGTCCGCGTGCAGCGTGTTCGGGACGAAGCCGTAGTTGCACGGGTAGAACATCGGCGTGTTGACGATGCGGTCGACGAAGACGGCGCCCGAATCCTTGTCGATCTCGTATTTCACCGGGGCGCCGCCGCCCGCGCCGCCGGTGATCTCGATGACCACGTTGATGTCCTTCGGGGGATTCTTGCCGGCGGGGATCTTGTCGATGTTCATGGGGCGCGCTCCTGCAGCGATGATTTCGCGCGACCGCCTAGCATGGGGCGGGCGCTCGCGCAATCTCACCGGCCTCGCGCGCTTTCGCGGATGTTGAGCGCGTTGCCCGCGAGGATCAGCGCGCCGCCCGCGAGGATGGCCAGGGCGAAGGGTTCGGAATAGAGCAGGAACCCGATCAGTGCCACCAGCGGCAGGCGCACGAAATCCATCGGCGCCACCACGCTGGCGGGTGCGAGCTTCAGCGCGCGGGTAATGCAGTAATGCGCGCCCAGCCCACAGGTCGCCACCACGCCGATCAGCGGCCACATGGCCCGCGACGGCCACGCGATGTCGAGATCGGCCCCCGCGCAGACCAGCGAGAAGACGGCCTGCATCGCGGCGAGCCAGAACAGGATGCAGGTCACGCTCTCGGTCCGGGACAGCGACTTCGTGGCGATGTAGGAGATGGCGAAGCCCACTGCGCACAGTGCCGCCGCCACCACACCGGGATCGCCGGCCAGCGCCTCGGGCCGCGCGACGACCAGCACGCCGACGAAGCCGAGCACCACCGCCACGGCGCGCAGACCCGTCATCCGCTCCCCCAGCAGGAGAGGCGCGGCCAGCGCGACCCAGAGCGGGGTCGTGAACTCCAGCGCCACCACCTGCGCCAGCGGGATCGTGGCGATGGCGTAGAACCACAGGTTCTGGCCCGTGAAATGCCCGACATTGCGCAGGAGGTGCAGCCGCATCCGGTCGCCTCGGATCGTGCCGAGCTGCCCGCCGAGCGCGCCGAGCCCCAGCACTATCCCCACCCCGATCACGGAGCGGTAGAGCATCAGCTCGAACGTATCGAGTTCCACCGCGATTTCTCGCCCCGCCACGGCCATCGCGGCGAAGCTGCAGGTCGCGCCGGCCATCCAGAGGATGGCGCCCAGATACGCGCTCAAATCGTGAGGTCGAGTGCGCGCACCGCGTCCATCGTCAAGGCGCTGGTGTCATAGCCCAGTTCGAGCTGGTAGCGCTGGATCGCGGCCTCGGTCCCCGGCCCGCGCAGTCCGTCGATCGGACCGTTGTAGAAGCCGCGCGCGGACAGCGCGCGCTGCACGGCGGACACGAAGGTGCGGTTGTAGGCGGTGTCGCAGACCACGTCGGCCCAGACCTCCTGCGCGGGGACGACCTCGACCGGCTCCTCCACCGTGCGGAAGGTGGCGGGCACCTCGCGCCGGATCACGCGCTCGGCGGTTGCGACGACCTCGCGCTCGACATTTCGGGTCACGGCGGGGACCACGACCTCGACCGTGCGCGAGGGCTCGGCGATCACGCGGCGCGGCACCTGGCGGGTGACGGCGGGGATGGTCACGGTCTCGGTCCGGGCGGGGGTGACGAGCTCGCGCCGCTCGACGGTGCGGAACTCGGGCGGGAACTCGACCAGCGTCTCGGTCGCGCCGCTCGCCAGCGTCCGGTTGCCGATCACCGTGCCGCCGAGCGCCTGCGCCCCGGTCGGGTAGATCCGGTCGGAGGCGACCCAGTCGCGATAGGCGGGCCGGGTCGGCACCTGGTCCGCCACGGTCCTGTACTCGGCGGGAATGGTCCGCGTCTCCTCGCGCGCGGGCTCGACGATCACGGTGTCCATCACCGTCTCGTAGCGCGCGGGGATGACCTCCAGCCGCGAATAAGCCTCCTCGACCACCACCGGCGCCGTCTCGGTGCGGTAGGTCGCGGGGATCACCTCGATCTCCTCGGTGGCGGGCGTCGCCTGAACCTGGCGGGTCGTCGTCTCGTAGCGGGCGGGCCGCGTCACCTGCGTGTAACACTGGCCGGGCAGGGCGTTGGGCGGACCGCTGGTGGCCGAAACGGGGATCGCGTTCATCGCGGCAACGTCGAGGGCGGCGGTCGGCGGCACGGGCTGCGCGGCGCCGGGATCCTCCACCCGCACCGGGAGACCGGTATCGCAGGCGCTCAGGATCATCGCGGTGCCGAGGAGAAGGGTGAGGATGGTGCTGCGATGGGCCCGCGTCATGTCGTTTTCGTCCGCTTCTTGTGTCGCGCCGGGGGATCGTCGCCCGGCGGTCTGGATGGGAAGGATTCGGTGCCGGTCCCCGTTCAGGGCCGCACGACCGCCTCGTGCCGGGTCCGGTCGTTCAGATCGACCACGGTGACACCGCCATCGGGCGTCTCGTCCGCGGGGAGCACGACGTCGACATTGCAGGCCGACAGGGCAAGGGCGATCAGAAGGACTGCTGCGCGCATGGTCCAGAGTCTCCGGTTTCGGGGTCGTTCTGGGGGAAACTGCACCGGATCGCGCGCGTAGGCAAAGGGTTCGGCGCGTCGCACCGGAAAAAATCCGCCGATGCGGCAGGAACGGCACGATTTGTTCCGCAGTCGATCATCCGAAGGAAGGAAATTGGTGAGCCCTGCAGGATTCGAACCTGCGACCCACTGATTAAAAGTCAGTTGCTCTACCAACTGAGCTAAGGGCCCGCCAATGCCGCTGTCTCTACAAAGCCGGATCGGGGGGGTCAAGGGCGGTTCCGACGTGAAATCGTCGAAATTTCGCGGGCCGGGTGGCAGCCTTGCATCTGCTGCATGGCGCGGGGGGCGCGCATCCCTTCCAAGATGGCGGCGGAGCGCGTATATCGCGCCGCATGGAACGGCAGAACGGCATGACATTCCGCAAGATGCACGGGGCGGGCAACGACTTCGTCGTGATCGACGGGCGCGACGGGCGTGTCCTGTCGCCCGAGACCGTGCGCGCGATGGGCGACCGGCACCGCGGGGTCGGCTTCGACCAGCTCGCCTTGATCGAGCCGGATGACGCGGCCGCGGCGCGTGTGCGGTTCTTCAACACAGACGGGTCGGAGGCCGGGGCCTGCGGCAACGCCACGCGCTGCGTCGCCGACCTCCTGATGGCCGAGAGCGGGGCGAATGCGCTGGAGCTCAGGACCGAGCGGGGCCTGCTGGCCTGCGAGCGCGCCGAGGGCGGCCTGATCCGCGTGAACATGGGCCAGCCGGTGCTCGACTGGCAAGAAATCCCGCTGGCGCAAGAGGTCGATCTTGACGCGCTGCCGCTCGACGGTGCGCCGTCGGCCGTCGGGATGGGCAATCCGCACTGCGTGTTCTTCGTCGAGGATGCCGATGCGGTCGACCTGCCGGTCCGGGGCCGCGCGGTCGAGCTTGATCCGCTGTTCCCCGAGCGCACGAATGTCGAGTTCGTTCAGGTGCTTGACCGCGAGACCCTGCGCCAGCGGACATGGGAGCGCGGCTCGGGCGAGACGCTCGCCTGCGGCTCGGGCGCCTGCGCGGTGGCGGTCGCGGCGGCGCGGCGGGGGCTGGCGGACCGGCAGGTGACGATCCGGCTCGACGGTGGCGATCTGACGCTCGATTGGCGCGAGGACGGGGTGTGGATGACGGGGCCGGTGGCTTACGTCTTCGATGCGTTGTGGACGGGATGAGCGCGCCGCGCTTCACCAATTTCGGCTGCCGCCTGAACGCCTACGAGACCGAGGCGATGAAGGAGCTGGCTGGGCAGGCGGGCCTGGAAAACGCTGTCATCGTAAACACTTGCGCGGTGACGGCGGAGGCGGTGCGCAAGGCGCAGCAATCGATCCGGAAGCTGGCGCGGGAAAATCCCGGCGCGCAGGTCATCGTGACGGGCTGTGCGGCGCAGACGGAACCCGAGACCTTCGCGGAGATGGAGGAGGTTGCCCGCGTCGTCGGGAACCTGGAGAAGATGCAGCCGGATACCTGGCGAGATATCGCGCAAGGTCCGGATTTCGTTGGTGAAACCGAGCGGGTCGTCGTCAACGACATCATGTCCGCGACCGAGACGGCTGGACATCTGATCGACGGGTTCGGCACGCGTTCGCGGGCCTATGTGCAGGTGCAGAACGGGTGCGATCATCGCTGCACGTTCTGCATCATTCCCTATGGACGGGGCAATTCCCGCTCAGTCCCGGCGGGCGTGGTTGTCGAGCAAATCCAAAGGCTTGTGGATCGAGGTTACAACGAGATCGTGCTGACCGGCGTCGACATGACGAGCTGGGGCGCGGACCTGCCGGGCGCGCCGCGGCTGGGCAATCTGGTGCAGCGCATCCTGAAATTGTGCCCCGATCTCAATCGCTTGCGCATCTCTTCTATCGATTCCATCGAGGCCGATCCGGCGCTGATCGAGGCGATCGCGGGGGAGCGGCGGCTGATGCCGCACCTGCATCTAAGCCTTCAGTCGGGCGATAACCTGACGCTTAAGCGTATGAAAAGGCGGCATAATCGGGACGATGCGATCCGGTTTTGCGAGGACATGCGCGCGGCGCGACCCGAGATCGTCTACGGCGCCGACATCATCGCGGGGTTCCCGACCGAGACCGACGACATGTTCGAGAATTCGCGTCGGCTCGTCGCGGAATGCGGGCTGACCTGGTTGCATGTCTTTCCCTATTCCCCGCGGCAGGGCACGCCCGCCGCGCGCATGCCCCAGGTCGAGAAAAGCGTTGTGAAAGAACGCGCTAGACGGCTTCGCGAGGTCGGGGAGGCGGCGGTCGGGCGCTATCTCGACAGCCAGGTCGGGAGCGTGCACCGGGTCCTGATGGAGGCGCCGGACATGGGGCGGACGGAAGGATTCGCGGAAGTCCGCTTCGCCGTGCCGCAGCCTGTGGGCGAGATCGTGACGGCTCGGATCACGGGACGGGACGGCAATTCGTTAACGGCCTGAGAGCCGGTCTGCCTTGCGTATGGAAAGCGTATGGCATGCGTATGGCGACCAAATGGCTCGGGTATTCGCGTTAACCTTTGCGGTCAGTCACGCGCGGGCACCTTCAGGCTGTAGACATGTGCCGTATCGGTGAAGTCGCGGGCGACCTCCGCCTCCAGCTGCCGGGGCAGGATCCGCTCCAGCAACATGGTGCCGAATCCGGTGCGCTCCGGCGCGGTGACGTCGGTCAGGCCCTCCTCCCGCCATTCGAGGGCGTAGCCGTTGTCGGGCTGCGCGGACCAGCTCACCGCGACCCGTCCGGCCTCGCCCGAGAGGGCGCCGTATTTGAGCGCATTCGTCACCAGCTCGTGCAGCGCCATCGAGAGGGTCTGTGCCTCCTGCGCGCCGAGGGTCACGGTGTCGCCCGACATCGCGATGCGGTCGACATGGGTATCGGTCAGATCTCCGATCTGGGTGGCGACCAGCCGGTCGAGCGTGATGGTGTTCCAGGCGTCGCCGGTCAGCTGGGCATAGCTGCGCGACAGCGCCTCGATCCGCGTCAGGAAGCCGGGCAGGAAATCGGCGCTGGCGGGATAGGCGGAGACGGTGCGGCGCGCGATCGTGGAGACCACGGCGAAGACATTGGCGACGCGGTGCTGCAGTTCGCGCGCGATGGCGTCCTTGAGATTGCGGGTGCGGATGGCCTCGGTCACGTCCTCGACCCGCAGCAGGAAATGGTCCGAACCGGGCAGGGGCGTGCAGTGGACGTTCCACCAGATCAGGATCTGGTCGCCGTCCGGATCGGCGATGTGGTACTCGATCTCCATCAGGCTGCAGGCCTCGCCCGCCAATGCCTTG
This sequence comes from Roseobacter sp. HKCCA0434, assembly GCF_032464675.1. Taxonomy (NCBI): domain Bacteria; kingdom Pseudomonadati; phylum Pseudomonadota; class Alphaproteobacteria; order Rhodobacterales; family Roseobacteraceae; genus Roseobacter; species Roseobacter sp. HKCCA0434. Next base: position 9,448 of record NZ_JAWDKL010000011.1, on the reverse strand, counting down.
CGGAAGGCTTGCGCGGAGCGTTCCATCCGCTCGGGGGTTTCGGGGAAGAGCTCGAAGATCCGGCCGCCGACCAGCCGCTCGCGCGGCATCATCAATATCCGGGCATGCTCGTCGCTGACGGCCACGAAGCGGAATTCGGCATCGACGACGGAGCAGGGAACCGACATCGCGTTGAAGATCGTCTCGAAGTCCATGTTGTCGGTGCCCGTATCGTTAGACCGGCCCGACTATATTCGGACCGGCGGTGGTCGCAAGTCACCGATCGTTCAGATTTGCAGGACCTCGACGTCGAGCGTGAAGGGCATCCGGCGCAGGCGCTGGCCGGTCGCGTCGAAGATCGCGTTGGCGAGCGCGGGGGCGGCGGGGGGCGTTCCGATCTCGCCCGCGCCGCCCATGTGATGCGCGTTTTGCAGGATCTCGATCTCGAAGGTCGGGGTCTGGCCCATCGTCAGCATCGGGTAGTCGTGGAAATTGCCCTCCACCACCTCGCCATTCGCGAAGGTGATCTTCTGGCCCAAGGCCTGCGAGAAGCCGAAGATCGCGCCGGAGATGACCTGATCGCGGAAATTGCGCGGGTCGAGCACCGTGCCCGGATCGGCGGCGACCCAGCAGCGTTCGATCCGCACGCCGTCGCGCGTGTCCACATCCACGACCATCGCGACCCAGGCGCCGAAGCTGAGCATATGGGCGATGCCGCGTCCCTTGCCGCCCGCGCGGGGGGTGGCGAAACCGGACATCTCGGTGACTTTCTCCAGCACCGCGCGGGCGGGGGCGAGGCGGGGATCGTCGCCGATCATGGCGAGGCGGAAGGCGAGCGGGTCCATCCCCGCGGCCTCGGCCATCTCGTCCATGAAGCCTTCGTGGAAGAAGCCGTTATAGCTGTTGCCGACCGACCGCCAGTAGCCGGTGGGGATGGCGATATCGGCGACATGGGCGGAGACGCGGAAGTTCTCGATGTCGACGGGCTGGTTGTAGGCCCCGTCGGTGATCGACTTGTCCGGGCCCATCGCGGAGAGGTTGGGATAGGTGCGGGCGAGCAGGCTCGCCATGATGGAGGGGGAGGCGATCTTCATCTCCACGGCGCTGGCCTTCGCCCCTTGCGGCACCACGGCGCGGAACCGGCCGAGGGCGGCGGGGCGGTAGACGTCGTGGCGGGTGTCTTCCTCCCGCGTCCAGGTGACCTTGATGGGTCGCCCCTCGGTGCGCATGGCCATCGCGGTGGCGTAGAGCGGGTAGTCGACCTCGGCCCGCCGGCCGAAGCCGCCGCCGAGGAATTGCTGGTGGACGGTGACGGCGTCCTTGTCGAGGCCCGCAAGGGCCGCGCAGCGCGACAGCACGATGCCGGGGGCCTGCGTCCCGGTCCAGATGTCGAGCTTGCCGTCGCGCAGTTGCGCGGTGGCGTTCATCGGCTCCATCGTCGCGTGGGCGAGGTAGGGGACGAAATACTCCGCCTCGACGAGCGTGCCTTGCGGATCGTCGAAGGCGGCGTCCACGTCGCCCCGGTCCATCAGCGCGTGCGAGGGCTCGGCGGCGAGCGCGGTCTCCAGCCGGTCGAGGATGGCGGCGTCGTCGGCGGGGTAGGGCGCGTCCTCCCATTCGGGGGCGAGCGCCTCGGCCCCCTTGAAGGCGGCCCAGGTGGTGTCGGCCACGATGCCGTAGCCGTGGCCGGTCTGGGTGTCGATCTCGAACACGTCGCGCACGCCGCGCACGGCGCGGGCCGCGTCGAGATCGGCCGAGAGCGCGCGCATCCCGAAGCGCGGCGAGATGGCGACGGTGCCGTGCAGCATCTCGGGCAATTCCACGTCGATGCCGAAGATGGGCGCGCCGGTGACCTTGGCCCCGATCTCGACGCGGGGCTGAGACTTGCCCAGCAGGCGCCAGTCGCGGCGGGGCTTGAGCGTGACCTCGCCGGTCTCGACTTGCGCCGCGGCGAGGGCCAGTTCGCCGTAGCTCAAAGCGCGATCGGAGGCGGGGTCGCGGACCTCGGCGCCCTCGGTCTGGAGGCCATCGGGATTGACGCCCCAGCGTTCCGCCGCGGCGGCAACGAGGGCGGCGCGGGCCGTGGCGCCCGCCTCGCGCATCCTGTCGTAGCCATCGATCATCGAGGAGGAGCCGCCCGTGACCTGAAGGCCCAGCAGCTTGCCCATGCCCTGCATCACCGAGCGCTGCGCATCGGCCAGGAAGCTGCGGTCGAAATGGGTGGGGAAGGCGCCCTCGGCCAGCATGGCGGAGTTGAAATAGGCCGCCGCCGTGGGGCCGTGCACGACCTCGATATCGGCCAGCGTCACGTCGAGTTCCTCGGCCACCATCGCGGCGAGGGTGGTCTGCACGCCCTGGCCCATCTCGGCGCGCGGGGCGACGACGGTGATCGTGCCGTCCTCGGCGATGACGACGAAGGGGTTGAAGACCGCCTCGTCCTCGCCTGCCAGCGCGGTCAGCGGGTTCTCCTTGTCGCGCCGGACGGCCCAGGTGCCGAAGGCCACCCCGGCGACGGCGGCGGCCCCGAGGCCGAGGAAGGTGCGGCGGACGATCTTGAGGGCGCGGCGCCCGGTGCGTTCGCGGGCCATGTCAGCTCTCCATCCCGGCGGCGGTCTTGATGGCGGCACGGATGCGGGGATAGGTCCCGCAGCGGCAAAGGTTGCTCATCGCCATGTCGATATCGGCGTCCGTGGGCTGCGGCACCTCATCCAACAGCGCCACGGCGGCGAGGATCTGGCCCGCCTGGCAATAGCCGCATTGCGGCACGTTGTGCTCGATCCAGGCGCGCTGCACGCGGTGCAGGTTGCCGCCCTGCGCGATGCCCTCGATCGTCGTCACCTCGCCCTCGACCACGCCCACGGGGTAGGAGCACGCCCGGATCGGCGCGCCGTCGAGCAAGACGGTGCAGGCCCCGCAGGCCGCCACGCCGCAGCCGAATTTCGGCCCCTTGATGTCGAGCAGGTCGCGCAGCGCCCACAGGAGCGGCATGTCGGGATCGGCGTCGATGTCGTATCTCTCGCCGTTGACGTTCAGGCGCATGGGGCGGCTCCTCCGGCACTGTGATCGTTTTCGACCAAGGTGGCGGCGGGCCTGCCACCTGTCAATAAGAGACCTAGGGTCACGAAAGCGGCTTGTCGCCGCATATCCGCCGGGCTAGGTATCGGAGCATGAACCAGTCCTTCCAGCGTGCCCGATCCCCCGAACACAAGGAAGTGCGGCGTCGCATGATCCTCGACGCCGCCGAGCGCGTGCTTGAACGGGACGGGTTCAACGACGCCTCGCTCAACGCGATCGCGCAGGAGGCGGGCGTCGTGAAATCGGGGCTCTACCGCTATTTCGAGAGCCGGGAGGAAATCCTGCTGGAGCTGCTCGTCGCCGATCTGCAGGCGATGGTGGCCGAGTTCGCGGATGACGTGACCGGCCCGATCGAGGTCGCACGGCTGGGCGAGATGATGGCCGAGGGCTTCATCTCCCACCCCCGTCTGTGCCTGCTGGTCAGCCGCATGGCCTCGGTGCTGGAGCACAACATCACCGGCGACACGATCCGCGCGATCAAGCGGCGTCTGAACGCCTGTGCCGAGGAGACCGCGCAGACCATGTGCCGCGCGGTGCCGCATTGGCAGGAGGAGGAGGCGCGGCGCGGGGTCATGATGCTCTACGTGCTGGTCTCCGGCCTCTACCCGATGGCCAACCCGCCCGCCCATGTGCGCGACGTGCTGTGCGAGGTGGAGTTCCGCGACAGCGCGATGGAGTTCGAGCCGACGGTGCGCTTCGCCGCGCAGGCCATGCTGCGGGGCATCGACGCGATGGCGCGCGCGCGGGTCGAGGCGGGCTGACGCGTCCTGCCCGTGCGGGCCGGTCTTCTGCTTCGTGACAAATATCCCCGCCGGAGGCTCCGCCACGGGCAACGGGCGGTGGTGTCGCGGGCGAAGATGTGACGGGCACAATCGCGTGGTTGATCGCGCGCGCGCCGCGCGGCAGCAGGGAGGGGAAAGGAGACCCCTCATGCATCCCAATCCCAGCTTTCGCAAGGCGGACGACGCCCGCAATCTCGAGTTCGCGCGGGCGCGCGGTTTCGGCATCCTGTCGGCGGCGATGGGGGCGGAGGTCGTCTCGGCGCATGTGCCGTTCCTGATGTCTGAAGATGGTCGCCGGGTGGAGGCGCATCTGGCCCGCTCGAACCCGCTCTTGAAGCAGGACGGTCCCGCGGTGCTGATGGTGAGCGGCGCGGATGGCTATGTTTCCCCCGACTGGTACGGCGCGCCCGAGCAGGTGCCGACCTGGAACTACGTCGCGGTGCATCTGCGCGGGCATCTGCGGCCGGCCCCGCGCGAAGGGTTGCGCGCGCATCTCGCCGCACTGTCGGCGCGGTTCGAGGAGGCGCTGCCGAAGGCGCCCTGGACGATGGACAAGATGAGCGAGGAGGCCATCTTGCGCATGGAACGGATGATCGTGCCGGTAGTGATGGATGTGGAGCAGGTCGAGGGCACCTGGAAGCTGGGCCAGAACAAGACCGACGCGCAGCGGCTGGGGGCCGCCGCGCAGGTGACCGGCGGACACGGGATGGAACTGGCGGAGCTGGCGGGGCTGATGCACGCGCCGCCCGCATGAGCTGCGAGAGGCAAGCCGATGAAACTCTATGACAATCCGTCGTCGCCCTATTGCCGCAAGGTTATGCTGCTGGCGCATGAGGCGGGCCGCGTGGACGCGTTGGAGCGGATCGACGCCGCGGGCAATGCCGCCGATCCGGGCACGATGCCACTGCATGTGAACCCGATCGGCAAGATCCCCTGCCTCGTGCGCGCGGATGGCCCCGCGCTCTATGACAGCCGGGTGATCTGCGCCTTTTTCGACGATCTGTGGGGCGCGGGGATGTATCCGGCGGGGTCTCGGCGCTGGGACACGCTGGTGCTGGAGGCGACGGCGGACGGGATCTGCGATGCGGCGCTGACCATCGTCTACGAGAAGCGGCTGCGTGAGGAGGCGCATCGGCACCAGGCCTGGCTCGACGGGCAGGCGGGCAAGATCGGCCGCGCGCTCGACGCGCTGGAAGGGCGCTGGATGGCGCATCTGAAAGGGCCGGTCGGGATGGGGCAGCTCGCGCTGGGCGCGGCGCTGGGCTATCTCGACTTCCGCGACGTGGTCGGGGACTGGCGCGCCGGGCGGCCCGATCTCGCCGCGTGGTACGAGGGCTTTTCGCAGCGCCCCTCGATGCAGGCGACGTCTCCGTGAGCGGCGACGCGGTGGACGAGGCCAGCGCGCGGGCCGCGCGGCAGCTGATCGAGGCGAAGGCGGCGGTGGACGCGGCCTTCGGCGAGGGGCATGCGGCGGCGCACCCGGAGCTGGTCGCGGCGATGGTGCAGGCGGCGGCGATCCATGCCGCCATCCTGAACGGGCGGCAGGCCACGACCGAGATCGCGGGGACGCTTTTGCAACTCAAGCCACGGCTCTTCGGCTGAGGCCGATCCGCCGCGTCCCGCGAACGGCGGCGACGCGCGTTTCCGATCGGAACGCGGGCGTGGCGCAAACGGGGCCGGGGGCGTCGGGAAAGGCGTTTCGCGACCCCCGGCGGGGTGGTTAAGTGGCACCGAGTTTTCGGGAGGCGCGCCATGTCCATCACCTTCACCCTCGACGGGCAGACCGTCACCGCACGCGATGGCGAGACGATCTGGGAGGTGGCGAACGGGCGCGGCCTCGTCATCCCGCATCTGTGCCACCGGCCCGAGCCGGGCTACCGCCCCGACGGCAACTGCCGCGCCTGCATGGTGGAAGTGGAGGGGGAGCGGGGCCTCGTCGCCTCGTGCATCCGCACGCCGTCCGAAGGGATGGTCGTCTCCACGGACAGCGACCGGGCGGTCGCGGCGCGCAAGGGGGTGATCGAGCTCTTGATGGCCGATCAGCCCGAGCGGGCGGCGGCACATGACCGCTCCTCCCATTTCTGGGACATGGCGGACGCGCAGGGCGTGGGCGAGAGCCGGTATCCGACGCTCGATGCGGAGCGGGTGCCGCTGCTCGACGCCAGCCATGTCGCGATGCGGGTCAATCTCGACGCCTGCATCCATTGCAATCTGTGCGTCCGCGCCTGCCGCGAGGTTCAGGTCAACGACGTGATCGGCATGGCGGACCGTGGCCACGACGCGCAGGTCGTGTTCGATTTCGACGATCCGATGGGGGCGAGCACCTGTGTGGCCTGCGGCGAGTGCGTGCAGGCCTGCCCGACGGGCGCGCTGATGCCCGCGACCGTGCTCGATGCCGAGCAGGTGGGCGACAGTGCCGACTATGACCGCGAGGTGCAGTCCGTCTGCCCCTATTGCGGGGTGGGCTGCCAGCTGAGCTTCAAGATCAAGGACGACCGCATCGTCTATGTCGATGGCGCGGGCGGACCGGCCAACGAGAACCGGCTGTGCGTGAAGGGGCGGTTCGGCTTCGATTATATCGACCACCCGCACCGGCTGACCAAGCCGCTGATCCGCCGCGAGGGGGCGGCGAAGGGGCTGAACGTCGATCCCGCGAAGCCGCTGGAGGTGTTCCGCGAGGCGACGTGGGAGGAGGCGCTGGACCTCGCCGCGAAGGGCATGAAGGGGCGCGGACGCGAGGTCGCGGGCTTCGGCTCGGCCAAGTGCTCGAACGAGGAGGCGTATCTGTTCCAGAAGCTGATCCGGCAGGGCTTCGGCCACAACAATGTCGATCACTGCACGCGACTGTGCCATGCGTCCTCGGTCGCGGCGCTGATGGAGAATGTCGGCTCGGGTGCCGTCACCGCGACCTTCAACGAGATCGAGAACGCGGACGTGGCCATCGTCATCGGGGCGAACCCGGTGGAGAACCATCCCGTCGCCGCGACTTACTTCAAGCAGTTCACCAAGCGCGGCGGCAAGCTGATCGTCATGGATCCGCGCGGGCAGGCGCTCAAGCGTCACGCCACGCACATGTTGCAGTTCCGCCCCGGCGCGGATGTGGCGATGCTCAACGCGATCATGCACGTGATCGTCGAGGAAGGGCTGGTCGACCGGCAATATATCGAGGCGATGACCGAGAACTGGGAGGCGCAGGTCGAGCATCTCAAGGGCTTCGCCCCCGAGAAGATGAGCGAGCTGTGCGGCATCGACCCCGAGACGCTGCGCGCGGTGGCGCGGGACTTCGCCGGGGCGAAGGCGGCGATGATCTTCTGGGGCATGGGGGTGAGCCAGCACATCCACGGAACGGACAATTCGCGCTGCCTGATCTCCTTGGCGCTGATGTGCGGCCATGTGGGGCGGCCGGGGTCGGGGCTGCACCCGTTGCGCGGGCAGAACAACGTGCAGGGCGCGTCCGATGCGGGGCTGATCCCGATGTTCCTGCCCGATATGCAGCCGGTGGGCGATGACGGGGTCCGCTCGGCCTTCACGCAGGTCTGGAACTCGGGCGATTTCAGTGCCGAGAAGGGCCTGACCGTGACAGAGATCCTCGACGCGGTGCATGCGGGTGAGATCGGCTCGATGTATATCCTGGGCGAGAACCCGGCGATGAGTGACCCGGACGTGGAGCACGCACGCGATGCGCTTGCCAAGCTCGATCACCTGGTGGTGCAGGACATCTTCCTGACCGAGACCGCGAATTTCGCCGACGTGATCCTGCCCGCGACCGCCTGGGCGGAGAAGACGGGCACCGTGACCAACACCAACCGGCAGGTGCAGATGGGCCGCCCGGCGGTGCCCGCGCCCGGCGAGGCGCGCGAGGACTGGTGGATCACGAACGAACTGGCCAGGCGGCTGGGGCTGAACTGGGACTATACCCATCCCTCGCAGGTCTTCGCCGAGATGAAGCTGAACATGAAGAGCCTCGACAACATCACCTGGGAGCGGCTGGAGCGCGAGGATGCCGTGACCTATCCGGTGCACGGGCCCGACGAGCCGGGGCAGGCGGTCGTCTTCTCCGACGCGTTCCCGCGGGCCGAGGGCCGGGCGAAGTTCACGCCCGCCAGCGTCATCCCGCCCGACGAGGTGCCGGATGCGGACTATCCGATGATCCTGACCACGGGGCGGCAGTTGGAGCATTGGCACACCGGCTCCATGACCCGGCGGGCGAGCGTGCTCGACGCGGTGGAGCCGGAGGCGAACTGCTCGCTGCATCCCTCCACGCTGCGGCGGATCGGGGTAGAGCCGGGCGGGCTGATCCGGCTGGAGACGCGACGCGGCGCGGTGGAGCTGATGGCGCGCGCGGACCGGGCGGTCGCGCCCGACATGGTGTTCCTGCCCTTCGCCTATGTCGAGGCGGCGGCGAACGTGCTGACCAACCCGGCGATCGACCCCTACGGCAAGATCCCGGAGTTCAAGTTCTCCGCCTGCCGGGTCAGCGCGGGCGGGCAGGCGGTGGCGGCGGAGTAGCCTTCAGCGGTCCGGGATCGGCGCGGGCGTCCCCTGGCGCGCCCGTGCGACGGCCTCCCGGATCGCGGTGACGACCGCATCGGGGGCCTCGGTCGGGATCATGTGGCCGCTGCCCTCGACGATCTGCAAATGGGATGCGGGGTGCAGGGACAGGAGCGTGCGCTGGGCGCGTGACCAGGCAGGCGTGAGGTCGCGGCCCCGGCTCAGCACCGTGACCGGCATGGCGAGGCTCGGGCGCACCGCGCGCTCGAACGCGGCGAGGTCGATCGGTTCGGACCCGGCGGGGACCTCGCTCCATGCCTCGGCACCCGTGGCGGCGCGCAGGCCCAGGCTCTCGGCCACGGTGTCGACCAGGATGAGCGCCTGCACCCGCGTGGGCTGCTCCTGCGCCAGGATGCGGGCGGGATAGCCGCCGAAGGAATGACCGACGACGATCAGCCTGTCGCGTGCCCCGACGGTTTCGAGCAGATCCACCATGTTGTCTGCATAGGTCCGAGCCCCATAGGGCGGGACGGTCGGACTGTCGCCTGCACCGGGGCGGTCGTAGCGGCAGACATGGGCGAACTCCGAGACCTGCTCGAAGACCGGGATCCAGGTGGACGACGAGGCCCGGGACCCGATGCCGTGTTCCAGCCAGACCGTGACGCCGCCATCGCGCGGTCCCGCGCAGGAGAGGGCGAGCGTCCAGTCCCCGACAGTGGCGTGGCCGACGGTCGGGCGGCTGGAACAGGCATTGACGACGACGATCCCGGCCAGAGCCAGGATCGGCAGCAGCAGCCAAGAGGGCGAGATCCGTGTCCTGGGCATGGGACCGCCTTGTGAATACGGGACGGGCGATCCCTAACGCATCGGGAACCGGATGCGAAGGCGCGGATCGGGGCGGCGGGGGATCAGCCTTCGAGCGGGGGCAGGACCTCGCCGGTGCCGCTGACGCTGTCGGTGCGCACGCGGCAGTCGCCGCCGGTGGGCAGCGGGCGGTCGCCCTCGGGCAGTTCCTGCGCGATGACGAGGTCGCCGCCATCGCCCGCGCGGCGCACGATATACTCGACGCCCGGCACGCGGGCGAGGCGACGGTCGACCACGGCGCCTGCGGCGGCCCCGGC
>NZ_JAWDKL010000010.1:0-112589 GCF_032464675.1 Roseobacter sp. HKCCA0434 | reverse complement strand
CGCCTCGGGCGGGCTGGTCGGGCGCGGGCCGCGGCCGGGGGTGGAGCGGGGCTATCACCTGCGCTTCGACGGGGAGGAGGCGCGGCTGACCCGGCCGGTCGGCTGGGCCGAGGGCGGATTCTATGCCACGCCGATGGCCGGTCATCTGCGGGTGGCGGGGACGGTGGAGCTGGACCGCTGGGACGCGCCGCCGACGCCTGCGCGGCTCGACTACGTGGCGGCGGGGGCGGCGCGCATGGTTGGCGACCTGCCCGCGCCCTCGGCCGCCTGGGTGGGCGCGCGGCCCTCGATGCCCGATGCGAAGCCGGTGATCGGGGCGCTGAGGCCCGGCGGGCGGGTGCTGGCCGCCTATGGCCATCAGCATCTGGGGCTGACGCTGGCCGGGGTGACGGGGCGGATGGTGGTGGATGCGGTGCAGGGCCGCGCGGCGGAGCCGGGGGGCGAGGCGCATTCCCCGGCGCGATTCGTCCGCAGGTAGCAAGCGGGCTTCACCTCCCGCGCGTAGCGATTTATGGTCGGCGCGACGCAACCGACCGATCCGCAACCCTGCCACGGGGGCCATCCTCACATGACAGCCCAGACACGCGGCGCCTCCTCGCGGGTGCTGCTGCAAAAGCTGCGAGACGTGCTCGCCTCCCGCGAGGGGGGGCAGGAGCGGCTGGACCGCATCGTTCGGCTGATCTCCGAGACGATGGAGACGGAGGTGTGCTCGATCTACCTGCGGCGCGACGCGCGGACGCTGGAATTGTGCGCGACCAAGGGTCTGAACGAGGATGCGGTGCACCAGACGCGGCTGCGCTTCGGGCAGGGCCTGGTGGGGCGGGTGGCCGATCAGGGCGCGCCGATCAACACGGCGGACGCGACGCGCACGCCCGGTTTCCGCTACATGCCCGAGACGGGGGAGGAGGTCTATTCCGGCTTCCTCGGCGTGCCGATCCAGCGGCTGGGCGAGAGCCTGGGCGTGCTGGTGGTGCAGAACATCTCGGCGCGCCGGTTCTCCGACGACGACCTGCACGGGCTGGAGGTCGTGGCGATGGTGATCGCGGAGATGGCGGAGGCGGGGGCCTTCACCGGGACGGGCGGGACGGAGTTTTCGGCCCCGCATACCGGCTCGGCCTTCTTCCGGGGCGTGCAGGGGCAGGAGGGCGTGGTGGAGGGCGTCGTCCACTTCCACGACCCGCAGATCGTGATCTCGGACCCGGTCAGCGACGATCCAGAGGGCGAGCACCGGCGGCTGCACACCGCGCTGCACCAGCTGCGCGGCGAGGTGGACCGGATGCTGCATGGCGACGTGGTGGAGGAGACGGGCGAGGCGGCGGAGGTCCTGCAGACCTATGCCATGTTCGCCCGCGACCGCGGCTGGATCGCGCGCATGGAAGAAGGCATCCGCGAAGGGCTGGCCGCCGAGGTCGCGGTCGAGAAGGAGCAGTCGGCGATCCGTCAGCGCATGGCCCGGATGAGCGATCCCTATCTGCGCGAGCGGTTCCACGATCTCGACGACCTGTCCAACCGCCTGATGCGGCTGCTGGCCGGGCGCGGGCAGGATGCCGCGATCCCCGACGACGCGGTGCTGGTCGCGCGCAATATCGGCCCGGCGGAGCTGCTCGACTACGGCAAACGGATCGTGGCGGTGGTGCTGGACGAGGGGGCCGTCAGCTCCCACGCCGTGATCGTGGCGCGGGCGCTGGCGATCCCGCTGGTGCTGCAATGCAAGCGCGTGACGCGCGAGGCGGTCGAGGGCGATCCGATCCTGGTCGATGGCGACCAGGGCTTCGTCCACCTGCGGCCCGAGGACAGCGTGCGCAACGCCTTCGTCGAGAAGATCGCGATGCGCGCCGAGGCGCAGGAGCAATACGCCGCCCTGCGCGACCTGCCCGCCGAGGCTCGCTGCGGCTCGATCGTCGCGCTGCACATGAATGCGGGGCTGATGGCCGACCTGCCCTCGCTGGTCGGATCGGGGGCGGAGGGCGTGGGCCTCTACCGTACGGAATTGCAGTTCCTCGTCCGCTCGAAGGTGCCGCGCCGGTCGGAGCAGGCGGCGCTCTATTCGCGCATCCTCGACGCGGGGCGCGGCAAGCGGGTGGTGTTCCGGACGCTCGATATCGGGTCGGACAAGGTGCTGCCCTACATGCGCCCCACGGACGAGCCGAACCCGGCGATGGGCTGGCGCGCGATCCGGCTGGGCCTCGACCGGCGGGGCGTGATGCAGATGCAGGTGCAGAGCCTGCTGCGCGGCGCGAACGGGCGGCCCCTGTCGATCATGTTCCCGATGGTCGCGCAGTTCGACGAGTTCCGCGATGCCCGCGCGCTGGTCTGGGAGCAGATCGAGCGGGAGCGGGCGATGGGCCACACCCTGCCCGAGCGCATCGAGATCGGCGCGATGCTGGAGACGCCGAGCCTCGCCTTCGCGCCCGATGCCTTCTTCGAGGCGGTGGACTTCCTGTCGATCGGGGGCAACGACCTCAAGCAGTTCTTCTTCGCCGCCGACCGGGAGAACGAGCGGGTGCGCCGCCGCTACGACACGCTGAACGTCAGCTACCTGACCTTCATCGGCCAGATCGTCGAGCGGTGCCGCCGTCACGACACGCCCGTCAGCTTCTGCGGGGAGGATGCGGGCCGCCCGACCGAGGCGGTCTGCCTGTCGGCGATGGGCCTGCGCCACCTGTCGATGCGGCCCGCGAGCATCGGGCCGGTCAAGCATCTGCTGCGGCGCGTGAACCTCGACGACGCGCGCGAGGTCATCGACGCGGCGGCGGCGCGGGGCGAGCAGAGCGTGCGCCCGGCAATGGAGGCTTGGCTGGCCGAGATGGATCAGTCGGAGGGCTGACCATTGCCGCCTCGGCGTGCGCTGTCTAGAAAGCGGGCATGACGCAGGACCTCCCCTCCCCCGACGCGCCGTTGAAGATCGGCACCCGTGGCTCCCCGCTCGCGCTGGCGCAGGCGCACGAGGTGCGCGACCGGTTGGCGGCGGCGCATGATCTGCCCGAAGCGGCCTTCGAGATCGTGCCGCTGACCACCACCGGCGACCGGGTGCAGGATCGGCCCTTGAGCGAGATCGGCGGCAAGGGCCTGTTCACCAAGGAGCTGGACGCGGCGCTCGACGACGGGCGGATCGACATTGCCGTCCATTCCACCAAGGACGTGGCCAACACACTGCCCGAGGGGATGGTGCTGAGCTGCTTCCTGCCGCGCGAGGATGTGCGCGACAGCTTCATCTCGCGCGAATACGGCGCGCTGGCGGAGTTGCCGGAAGGGGCGGTCGTCGGATGCTCCTCGATCCGGCGGCGGGCGCAAATGGCGGCCATGCGGCCCGACCTGCAATTCGTGGAGTTTCGCGGCAACGTGCAGACGCGGCTTGCGAAGCTCGACGCGGGGCTCGCGGTGGCGACGCTGCTGGCCTGCGCGGGGCTGCGGCGGCTGGGGCAGGAGGAGCTGATGAACCCGATCGCGCCCGAGGTGATGCTGCCCGCGGTGGCGCAGGGCGCGATCTCGATCCAGCAGCGGGTGGCGGATGCGCGGATCGTGCCGCTGCTCGCGCCGCTGAACGATGCGGCGACGGCGGCCTGCGTGCGGGTGGAGCGGGCGTTCCTGGCGGAGCTGGACGGATCGTGCCGGACCCCGATCGGCGGGCTGGCGGAGATGGACGGCGACACGGTGCGGCTGCGTGGCGAGATCCTGAAGCCCGACGGCTCGGTCGTGCATGGCGACGCGTGGTCGGCGCCGCTGGCGGAGGCGGTCGAGATGGGTGCCGCCGCCGGGCGGGAGCTGAAGGAGCGGGCCGGGCCGGGGTTCCTTGCCTGAGATCCTGCTGACCCGCCCGCGCGCCGCATCGGAGCGGTTCGCGGCGGAGCTGCCGGAGGGCTGGCGCGCGCTGATTGCGCCGCTGATGGAGATCGAATTTCGGAAGATCGCGGTGGGGGCGCAAGGCGCGGCGGGGGTCGTCTTCTCCTCGGCCAATGGCGTGGAAGCCTGGCGGCGGGCCGGGGGCGGCGGCGTGCCCGCATTCTGTGTGGGGGGACGGACGGCGCGCGCGGCGCGGGAGGCGGGGTGCGAGGTCATGGCGACGGGCGCGGACCTCGCGGCGCTGGTGCCGCTCTTGCCGGGCGGGCGGCTGATCCATGTGCGCGGGGTGCACACGACGCGACCCCTGGCGGAGCTGGTGCCGGGCGCGGAGGTGGAGGAGCGGATCGGCTATGCGGCGGCGGCGCGCCCGCTGACCGACGAGGCGCAGGCCGCGCTGGCGGCGGGGATCCTCGACGCCGTCGCCTGCTTTTCGCCGCGCTCGGCGGCGCTGCTGGTGGCGGAGGCGCGGGCGGAGTGGCGGCTGGAGCGGACGCGGCTGGTGGCGCTGTCGGGCGCGGTGGCTCAGGCGCTGTCGCCGCTGGGCAGACCGGTCGAGATCGCCGCGCGGCCCGACGCGGCGGCCTTGCGCGATGTTCTGCTGCACTGCGATGATGGGGACTTGTAGCACGGGCGGCGCGGTCTAGCTTGAACCGAAGCCCGACCAGACCGAGAGTTCCAAGATGTCCGATCCCAAACGCCCCGACGACACCCCCGAGACCGAGGCCGAGACCGGCCCCGTGGCGGAGCGGGACCGGGACGACAGCGCGGGGGAGGTCGAGGACGCCGAGATCGTGCGCGAGGACGATGCCGCGGCGGAGGATGCCGACCGCCCGGACCGGCTGGACGATGCAGATGACGAGACGCTGTCGGACGAGGTGATCGCGGAGGAGAGCGGGACGGCGGACGATGGCGACGTGCGGACCGAAGGCGACGATGCGGACGCGGTCTCGGATGACGACATGGTAGACGATGCGGCTCTGACCGACGGGGCCGAAGCTGACGACACAACCCCGGCCGTCACGCCGTGGGGCGGAGCGCCCGCCGACATAAACGCCCGGTCCACCAGCGACCCGGCGAGCCCGGCCTATGTGCCGCCCGAAACGGGCGCGGAGCCGGTCTATGTCGATGACGAGTATCACGAGGAGACACCCTCGGTCGCCGCGCGCATCCTGTTCTGGCTGTTCCTGCTGGTTCTGGGGGGCGTCCTGGTGCTGTGGGCCGGGCCGCGGATCGCGCCGAACCTGCCTTCGGGGCTGTCGCCGGTCGCCGAATGGCTGATGCCGGGCCAGCGGGCCGCCACCTTGCAGATCGAGGAGCTTGAGGAGCGTCTGAACGACCGGATCGCCGAACTCGACACCGGGCTGACGCCCGATGGCGTGACCGCCGATATCGACGCGCAGATCGCGCAGTCCGAAGCGCGCGTGGCCGACCAGACCACGGACCTGACCGACCGCATCAATGCTTTGTCCGACCAGGTCGCCGCCGCCGACAGCGCGCAGATCGAGGAGCGGCTGGGCCAGGTGGAGACCCGGCTGGAAGGGCTGACCGCGGAGATGAGCGCGCTGCGCGACGACCTGACCGGCCTCGCCGCGGGCGATGGCGGAATCACCGGGCAGAACGCGCAGGAGATCGACGCCTTCACCGCCGCGCTGGCGGGATTGCAGGCCGAGCTGGACACGCTCGCGGCCCAGAACGGCGCGCTGAACCAGCGGCTGGACGAGGTGGCCGCGACCGCCGAGCGGCGGCTGATGACCGCGCGGCAGGAGATGGAAGCGGCGGAGGCGCAGGCGCGTGCCGAGGTCGCCCGTGCCTCCGAACGTGCGGGCATGGTCGCGCTGCAGAACGCGCTCGCCACCGGGGAGCCCTTCGAGGAGGCGCTCTCGACGCTGGAGGGCGAGGCCGAGATCCCCGAGCCGCTGCCCGCACTCGCCCCCGAAGGGGTGCCGACCGAGGCGGAGTTGCAGACGAGCTTCCCCGAGCGGGCCCATGCCGCGATCCGCGCCGACCTGTCGCCGGAGGAGAGCGACGGGGTGTTCGGCAGCGCCGGGGCCTTCCTGCGCTCGCGCCTCGCGGGCCGCTCGCTGACCGAGCGGGAGGGCGACGATGCCGACGCGGTGCTGTCGCGGGTCGAGGCACGGCTCGACGAGGGCGATCTCGACGCCGCGCTGAGCGAGGCGGAAACCCTGGGCGAGGCCCCGCGCGCCGAGATGGAGGCGTGGCTCGACGAGCTGCGCACCCGGCGCGACGCGCTGGCCGCCTATGACGAGCTGGCCGAACGGCTGGCCGGCACCAACGAATAAGAACCGAAGGACCTGCCGCACATGCTCTGGCCGCTTATCAAGATCGTTCTCTTCGTGGCTCTGGTCACCGCCGCCGCCTTCGGCGTGATGTGGGTGATGGAGCAGGATGGCGGGCTGACGGTCGCCATCGGCGGGCGGGAATATCCGTTCTCGCCCGTGGAGGTGCTGGTCTTCGTGCTGATCGCGCTGGTGGTGCTGGCGATCCTGTTGAAGCTGGCGGGGTTCCTCGTGGCGCTGATGCGCTTCTTCGCCGGGGACGAGACGGCGGTGTCTCGCTATTTCGACCGCAACCGCGAGCGGCGCGGCTTCAACGCGCTGGGCGAGGCGATGATGCTGAACGCCTCGGGCGACGGGAAGGCGGCGCTGGCGCGCGCGCGGTCTGCGGACAAGAAGCTGGCCCGGCCCGAGCTGACGCGCCTCGTTACCGCGCAGGCGGCGGAGCTGGCGGGCGAGCGCGCCGTGGCCGAAGAGGAATACAAGGCGATGCTGACCGATCCGCGCACGCGCTTCGTCGGCATCCACGGGCTGATGCGCCAGCGCCTCGCGATGGGCGAGACGGAGACGGCGCTGAAACTGGCGGAGAAGGCCTTTGCCCTGCGGCCCAAGCACGAGGCGCTGCTGGGGACGCTGTTCACGCTGCAGACCGAGCAGGATCACTGGCGGGGCGCGCGGCGCACGCTGGCCGCGCAGGTCAAGGCGGGCACGCTGCCGCGCGATGTCGCCAACCGGCGCGATGCGATGCTGAACCTGGCGCTGGCGCGCACGGCGATCGCAGAGGAGAATTACGGCGAGGAGGCGGATGCGGCACTGGAGGCGCATCGCCTGTCGCCCGATCATGTCGCCGCATCCGTCGCGGCGAGCCGGGTGCACCTGCACCGCGAAAGCCCGCGCGCGGCGCAGCGCGTGCTGCTCAAGACCTGGAAGCTGAACCCGCATCCCGACCTCGCCGCCGCCTATGCCGCGATCGAGCCGGAGGAGAGCGCGGCCGCCCGTCGCAAGCGGTTCGAGCCGCTGGTCAAGGCGAACCCGGATCATCCCGAGACGAAGATGCTGGTGGCCGAGATGGCGGTGGCGGAGGAGGACTTCCCCGCCGCGCGGCGCGCGATGGGCACGCTCGCCACCGACCAGCCGACGACGCGCGCGCTGGCGCTGATGGCGGCGATCGAACGGGGCGAGGGCGCGGAGGACCGCGTGGTGCGCGCCTGGCTCGCCCGTGCGCTGACGGCGCCGGTCGGGCCGCAATGGGTGTGCACGAACTGCCGGACGATCCATTCGGAATGGTCGGCGGTGTGCTCGAATTGCGATGCGTTCGACACGATCTCCTGGATCGAGCTGCCGCAGGGCGCGCCCGCGCGGGCCGAGAGTGCCGCGATGCTGCCGGTCATCACGGGCATGTTCGGGCGCGATCAGGAGCCCGAGGCGGACCCGGAGGCGGAGCCGGACGACACCCCCGCGCCCGACGAGGTGGTCGACCCCACCCCCGCGGAGCCCGTCGAGGCGCCGACCGCGCCGCGCGAACCGAAGGCGGATATCGACGAGATCGCGCATGACGTCACCGATACTGCGGCAGGGCGGACTGCGAAGAAGTCCGGCTGAGCTATCGCGCAGGGCGTGCCGGACGCCCCCTGCCCGATGGACAAGCGCGCGGCGACGGCGTGCGCGCGCGACCAACGGCACTCGCCGCCGGCTGCCGATACGGCGGCGGGTGTGATGTCTTCGGAAGATCGGTAGGTCGGAGAAAAGTGGTGCCGCTGAAGGGACTCGAACCCCCGACCCCATCATTACGAATGACGTGCTCTACCAGCTGAGCTACAGCGGCACTCTTCTCGTGGCGCGCGGGCGGCTGTGCGTCCCGGCGAACCGTGGGTTCGTCTATCCGCTCGGCCCGCGGCCTTCAAGGGAAATTCTGCCGGGCCGGGGCGTTCGCGCGCCGGAGCTCATCCGATATGTGCGTCGGGCGGGATCGTGGGCGGGGCGGCGTTGAGCGTCTCGATGGCGAAGCCCGTGGCGGCCTTGTAGCCGGCCATGAAATCGCGCCGTTCCTGCGGCGGAATCACCGCGTCGATCTCGTCGAACACGCCGCCGCAGCGCTCGTCGAGCAGGTTCAGGAGCCCGAACGGACCCGCGCCGCGATTGCGCAGCACGAGGGCGGAGACGGGAGCGCAGAGTTCCGTGTCATAGGCGGCGAGAGCCTCTGGCGTCAGACCGTGCGCCAGCAGCTTCGCGCCGAGCACGCGGGCGTCCACGATGGCTTGGCTCGCCCCGTTGGAGCCGGTGGGGTACATCGCGTGGGCGGCATCGCCCATCAGCGCGACGGGGCCATCGACCCAGGTCGGGACCGGGTCGCGGTCGATCATCGGGTTCTCGTAGTAGCAATCGGCGCGGGAGAGCATGTCCGGCACGTCGAGCCAGTCGTATCGGAAGCCGTCGAAATGATGCACGAAATCGGGCAGCTGCACCGGGCGGAACCAGCCGTCGTGGGGCCAGCCATCGGTGCCGTCCATCGTCACTTCGGCGATCCAGTTGACGAGTGCCATGCCGTCCGCGTCGGGGGCGGAGATCGGGTAGATGACCATGCGGTGCCGGTGCGTGCCGAGGCCGACGAAGGACGCGCCGCCGCGAAGTGGCTTCGCCCGCACGGTGCCGCGCCACATCAGCGCGCCACCCCAGTGGATCGGCGGCTGATCGGGGTGCATCTGCGCGCGGATTGGGGAGTGGATGCCGTCCGCCGCGATCAGCAGGCGGGCGTCGCGCTGGCCGGTGGTGCCGTCGGGACCTTCGACCTCGACCGTCACGCCGTCTTGCGTCAGGCGGTAGCCGTGCACGCGGGTGCCAAGCTCGACGGCGTCGGGACCCAGCCGTTCGACCACCTTGTCGTAGAGCATCATGTGCAGGCGGCCGCGGTGGCAGCCATATTGCGGCCAGTCATAGCCCGCATCGCGCCCGCGCGGTTCGGCGTAGACCTCGCGCCCGTTCAGGCCGACCAGTGCCCATTCGCGGATCGGCAGGCCGACGCGATCGAGATCGGCGGCGGTGATGCCGAGGTCGTAGAGTTCGCGCACCGCGTTGGGCTGCAGGTTTATGCCGACGCCGAGCGGCCGCATCTCGCGCGAGGCCTCCAGCACGCGGCAGGGGACGCCGATCTGGTGAAGGGTCAGGGCGAGGGCGAGCCCGCCGATGCCGCCGCCGGAGATGAGGACGGGGGTCATGCGGCATGCTCCTTGGCCAGGGGTGTGATCAGGCGGCGCAGGCGGTCCGGGTCCGGGTGGTGCCGCGCGACGGCGGCGATCCGGCGCCCGATGCAGTCGCGGAACAGGGCGGCGGCGGCCTCATGGAACGAGTGGGCAAGCGGGGTGGCGTCGGTTGCAGCGGTCGCGCGGGCCTTGAGGTCGTGCCAGCGGGCGAGCAGGGTCGCGTCCGGTGCGCCATCCGCGAGGTCCGTCATCAGGGCCTCGAACAGGTCGGCGCCGCCCGAGCGCAGGCCGCGCGTGACGAGGGTGCGCATGTGGATGCCGTTGGCCCCTTCGTAGATCGCGCAGATGCGGGCGTCGCGCCAGATCTGCTCCATACCGTATTCCGGCAGGTAGCCGTAGCCGCCGAGCACCTGGATGCCGAGATCTGCCGCGCGCGGCCCGGCCTCGGACCCCGCGACCTTGCACAGCGAGGTGAGGAATTCGGCGAGCGCGGGATCGGCGCCGTGGGCGACCTGCACCAGCGAGACGTGGCACATCGCGCGGGTGGTGAGGGCGAGCGCGTCCTGTTCGTCGAGCATCCGGCGGATATCGGCGTGATGTGTCAGCATGGCGGGGCTGCCATCGGCCTGCCGCCCCTGCCCGCGCCCGCCTGCATAGGTCCGGGCCAGTCCGGCGGCGCGGGCGGCGTGGCCGACACCCTGCAAGGCGACGTCGAGCCGGGCGTGGTTCATCAGCACGAACATGGCGGCGAGGCCCTGCCCCTCCGCCCCGATCAGCTCGGCCCGCGCGCCGTCGAACACCATCTGGCAGGTGGGCGAGGCATGAAGGCCCAGCTTCTCCTCGATCCGGGTGACACGTGCGCCGGACTGGCGCGGGCAGAGGAACAGCGACAGCCCGCCGATGCCCGGGCCCCCGCTGCGGGCGAGGACGAGGTGCAGGATGTCGTCGGACATGTCCTGATCGCCGCCGGAGATGAAGATCTTTTCCCCGTCGAGGCGCCAGTCGTCGCCGTCGCGCGTGGCCTTCGTGCGGATCGTGCCGAGGTCCGAGCCTGCCGCCGGTTCGGTGATGCACATGGTCGAGAGCGCCGTGCCGGAGGCGAGCCGGGGGATCCAGTGCGCCTGCTGCGCCTCTGTGCCGAATCGCAGCAAGGTGGTGATGGCGCCGGGCACGAGGTTGCAGACCATCTGCAGGGAATGGTTCGCCCCGGCGAAGATCTCGGACACGCAGGCGGCGACGAGCGGCGACAGGCCCATGCCACCGAAGGCTTCGGGGGCGGTCAGGCCCTGCCAGCCGCCCTCGGCCAGTTGGCGAAAGGCGGGGCCGAACCCGTCGGGCATGTGGACGCGGCCCTGTTCCAGCCGCGCGCCCTGCCGGTCCCCGGGCCCGTTCAGCGGGGCGATGACCCCTTCGGCGAACTGGCCGAAATGGGTCAGCACCTCGCGCGCGGTCTCCGCGTCCCAGCCGGTGGCGGCATCGGCCCCGGCCACGTGGGTCATGGTGAACAGGATGTCGTCCACGGGCGCGTTGAAAGGCGTCATGGTCAGTTCAGCAGGACGGGCATGTTGATCGGCCCGCGGAAGCCGAAGCCGCGCCAGGTGACGGCGTCGGGGTCGGGCAGGCTCATCTTCGGGAAGCGGTCGAACAGGATCGGCAGCATCACCTGCCCCACCGCACGGCGGGCGACATGGGTGCCCTGGCAGAAATGCGGGCCGTTGCCGAAGCTCTGATGCGGGGTCTTGTCGCGGTAAACACGGAAGACCTCGCCATCCTCGATCACCTCCTCGTCGCGGTTGGCGCTGGCCTGGATGGTCATGACCGTGTCGCCCTTGGGGATCAGGTGGCCGCGGATCTCGGTATCCTCGGTCACGAGGCGGGAGGAGGCGGCGATCGGCGCGACCCAGCGCACGCCTTCCTCGAACGCCTTGTCCCAGTCGGCGTTGCGCGTGACCTCCTCCAGCTGGTCGGGGTTGGTCAGCAGGCCGAAGAGGATGGTGTTGAGCGCGTCGCGCGGCTCGTTGATGCCGCCGCCGATGGCGATCTTGATGTTGGCGTAGATCTGGCTTTCGGGGATCGGATCGTCGGCGTTGAGCATGACGGACATGGCGGAATTGCCCGGCTCGGCCCGATGGCGGTCCTGCACGCGGTCGAACAGGGCGTGCATCTCCTCGTTCGCGGTGTCGGCGCGGGCGAAGGGCTCGTCGCGCCAGCCGAAATTGCCCGCGCCGTCGATCAGCGCCTGCGACCAGCGTTGCATCTCCTCGTCGCTGGCCTCCTCGATGCCGAGCAGGATGGCGAGGCCGCGTGCGCAATAGGGGCCGGTAAGCGCCGGGAACAGGTCCACCACCTCGCCGCGCGGCAGACGGGCGACGTACTTCTCGGCGACCTTCGTGTAGGCGGGCACCCAGTCGTCGCGGATCACGCGCGGACCGAAGGCGGGGGCCATCGCGCCGCGTTCGCGCAGATGCTCCTCGCCGTCCTTGCGCATCAGGGTATGAGACCAGAAGGCGCGCTTCATCGGCGTGTTGGGATCGTCCGAGCTGAAGAGCGCGGGGTTGTCCTTCACGTATTTCGTGTCCGCCGCCTTGGTCAGGAAGGTGCGGCCCGCGGCCTTCACCCGGCAGACCGGGGCCTCGGCGCGCAGGCGGCGATAGATCGGGAAGGGATCGCGGTCGAGCTGGTCGAGCGTGATCGTCTCATCGAGCGGGGCGAGTTCGGCCATTTGCGTTCCTTCGTCACAGGAGCGCGGGGAACGATCCCCGCGCCGTAAAATTCCTCGATCCTCGATTCACTGACAGGTGAAGCTGTCAGCCGACATCGGATCGTCGCCCGTATAGGTCGCGATCAGCGGCGCCGGGCAGAGCGGACGGGTGGCATCCACCAGATCGGCGGGCACCTCGTCATTGCCGGGCGACGCGCTGACGGGTACCTCCCGCGGAGCCTCGCCGTTTTCGACCCAGTTCACCAGTTCCGCGAACATGTCGTAATTGTCGAGCGTCGGACCGCCCTGGCAATGGGCCATGCCCGGAACCGGATAGTAGAGGGCGAAATCCCCGGCCTCGCCACCGTTATTGGCGTCGAGCGTCGCGTACCAGTCCGCCGTGTTCTTGGCGGAAAACACCGCATCGGAATTGCCGTGCACGACGATCAGCCGCGCGCCGGCGTCGCGGAAGGCGGCAAGCTCGGGATCGTCGGATCCCGGTGGCGACATCACCTCCATCGCCGATTCGGGGAAGGCGTCCGTGGTGGCGTTGATGTCGTCCGCGCGTGCTGCCACGTCGAATGTCGCGGCGAATTCCAGCAGGCTTTCAGGATCGCCTGCGACCTGCGTGGGCGGCGTGGTAAAGACCTGCGCCAGCGACGAGGAGCCCATGACCGCGATAAGCGGAAGGTTGCCCCAGGGCGGAATCGGGCTTTCCAGCTTCCAGAAGCGCCAGTTGCCGCTTTCAATTCCGGCATCCCAGTACCAGTCGCTATAGGGCGGGGCCTCCCCATCGAGCGAACCGGCATGGATTTGCGAGAGGGCCGTGACCTGCGCCTCGGACAGGCAGGCACCGTTCTGGCCGGGGCTGCATTGCAGGGTGCCGATGTCGAAGGCGGCCTCGCAGGCGGCGGGATCCTGGACCAGCCCGTCCTCCAGCCCGTCGAGCGCATCGCAGGATGCGCGGATGCCATCGGCGACCAGCGCCAGATCGTCCCGCGTGAAGCTGGAGGCGAGATCACCCGTCACCGCGGACAGCGCCTGCACGTCGATCGCGTGTTGCAGCGCGGCCCGCGGCAGGTCGTAGCCCGGCGCGGTGGCGAGGATGCCGTCGAAAGCCTCTGGCATCCGGGCCGCGGCGACCATCGCGTGACGCCCCCCGTTCGAACAGCCCATGCCGTAGGAATAGGCGATGTCCTGTCCGTAGAACGTCTCCACCGCTTGGCGCGCGACCGGATCGAGCGTCGCGACCGCGCCGTAGCCATACATGCGCCGCGCCTCGAAATCGAAGCCGAACCGCGCGCCACCGGCCAGCCCGGCGTCCGGCACCGCCGCGCCGTCATGGCCCGCATCGGAGGAGACGACCGCGTAGCCACGGCTGAGCGCCGGTCGATCGCCCGTGCCGCTGGGCAGACCGCCCAGCGCCGGCTCGACGCTGCCGTCGTTGCCGCCGTTGAATTGATGCACGAACGAGCCGTTCCAGTCATCGGGCAGGGCCAGCTCGAATCGCAGGGCATAGGCGCGACCGTCCGCACCCGTGCGTTCGGCCATGACGCCCCGGATGCGGCACTGCGCGACGGGGCTTTCGTCGCCTGCCGGGACGGCCATCGCCTCCGTTATGGTCACGTCGTCGAGACCCAGCGCCTCGGCGGTCACATCCTGACACTGCACCTGCGCGTGCGCCGTACCGGCCAGCAGTGCGACCGTCAGGCCTGTTCCTATCGTCTTCATGGTCTTTCCCTCCCGATTGCCGCGCTTGTCCTGCGCGTGTTTCACGTCGTTGCCGGGGCCTCGCCCAGGATGCGCAGGGCATTTTCCTTGAGGATCAGGGGGCGCACCTCGTCCTTGAAGGGCGCGGCCTCGAAATCCTTGAGCCAGCGGTCGGGCGTGATGGCGGGCCAGTCGGAGCCGAAGAGCATCTTCTTCTTCAGGATCGAGTTGGCGTAGCGGATGAAGGTCTCGGGGAAGTATTTCGGGCTCCACCCGCTCATGTCGTAATAGACGTTGGGCTTGTGCTGCGCGACGGCGAGGCCCTCCTCGGTCCAGGGAAAGGACGGGTGGGCGAGGATGATCGGCATGTCGGGGAAATCCACCGCCACGTCGTCGAGATGGATGGGGTTGGAGTATTTCAGCCGCATCCCCATGCCGCCGCGCATCCCCGAGCCCACGCCCGTCTGGCCGGTGTGGAACAGGGTGATCACGCCTTCGTCGGCGCAGGCCTCAAGCACGTCATAGGCGGTTTCGCGGTCGTTGGGGAAGAAGCCCTGCATGGTCGGGTGGAACTTGAACCCGCGCACGCCGAAATCGCGGACGAGGCGGCGCACCTCGCGCGCGCCCGCCTTGCCCTTGTGCGGGTCGATGGAGGCGAAGGGGATGAGGATGTCGTCGTTCTCCGCGCAGATGCGCGCGACCTCCTCGTTCGAGTAGCGCTTGAAGCCCGTCTCCCGCTCCGCATCCACGGGGAAGATCACGGCGGCGATGTTGCGCTCTCTATAATAGGCGGCGGTGTCGGTGATGGTGGGCAGCATCCCCTCCGCCCCGGCGGGGTTGCGGAAATAGGCGGCCATGCCCGCCTGGAACTCGTTATAGCCATCGTCGCGGGCGGGATTGCAGGGCTCCTCCGCATGCGTGTGGAAATCGATGGCTTTGACGGCTTTGAAATCGACCATGTGTTCCTCCCTTAAAAATTTGCTATACAGAAGAACCGTTAATCAGTAAAACAATTTCGAGACACCGAGAGGACGGACGGAATGGCGCAGGAAGCAGTCACGCGGACGGAGATCGACGGCGATATCGCCACGATCGTCTTCGACCGCCCGGAAAAGCGCAACGCCATGAACGACCGGCTGATCGACGAGCTGGATCGCTTCTTCTCGGCCCCGCCCGAGGGGGTGAGCGCGGTGATCCTGCGCGGCGAGGGCGGGCACTTCTGCTCGGGCCTCGATCTGGCCGAGCACGAACAGCGCGCGCCGATCGCCGGGGTGCATCACTCGCGCAACTGGCACCGCGTCTCGGACCTGATCGAGTTCGGCGGACTGCCCGTGATCTCGGTCCTGACGGGGGCGGTGATCGGCGGCGGGCTGGAGATCGCGGCCTCGACCCATGTGCGGATCGCGGAGCCGGACGTCCGCTTCCAGTTGCCCGAGGGGCGGCGGGGCATCTTCGTCGGCGGCGGCGCCACGGTACGCGTGGGGCGGCTGATCGGCGCCGACCGGATGCGCGAGATGATGCTGACGGGGCGAAATTACGGGGCCGAGGACGGGCTGGCGATGGGGCTGGCGCATTACAGCGTCGGGACGGGCGAGGGGCTGCCGCTGGCGCGCGAGCTGGCGCGCAAGATCGCGGACAACGCGCCCTTCTCCAATTACCTCATGCTGCAGGCGATCCCGCGGATCCACGACATGCCGCGCGCGGAAGGGATGTTCACCGAGAGCCTCGCCGCGGCGATGTCGCAGACCTCGGACGGCGCGAAGGAAGGGCTGCGGGCCTTTCTGGAGAAGCGCCCGCCGAAGTTCAGGTAGGGGGCGCTCATGGGCAGGCGCGCGGCGAACGAGACGGCAACCGATGACCGGATGGGAGCAATGATCGGGGAGAGCGGCGACAACTCATAACCAAGGAGGCATGAGTTGGTGTGGTTATAGCAATTCCGCATCGCACCGCGCGCTTCTATCAATGGAAGGAACGGCCCGGCCACGCCATGCTGGCGATGGACCGGACAGACCGCAGAACGTGACCCGGAATAGGGCGCAAACCGCGACGATGTCGCATCAGGGAGGATGACATGACCAAATTCGGTTTCTTGAAGACGACGGCCGCCGGGCTGATCGCCACCGCCATGCTGGGCGGCGCGGCGATGGCGCAGGAGGTCACGCTGCGGCTGCACCAGTTCCTGCCGCCGCCCGCGCCGGTTCCGGCGATGATCCTCAAGCCCTGGGCCGAGGGAGTGGAGGAAGCGTCCGGCGGGCGCATCGCGATCCAGCATTTCGATGCGATGTCGCTGGGCGGCCGCCCGCCCGAGCTGATGGACCAGGCGCGCGACGGCGTGGTGGACATCATCATGACGGTCGTGGGCTACACGCCCGGCCGCTTCCCCCGGACGGAAGTGTTCGAGCTGCCGTTCATGATGACCAATCCGGTCGCCACGTCGAGCGCCTTCTGGGAGATGGTCGAGACCGATTTCCAGGACAACGAATATGCCGATGTGAAGGTGCTGGGCGCCTGGGTGCACGGGCCCGGCGTGATCCACACGCAGGACGGCGTGAACTCGCTGGAGGACATGGCGGGCCTGACGATGCGCGGCCCGACCCGCATCATCAACGACCTCTTGTCCGAGCTGGGCGCGGAGCCCGTGGGCATGCCCCTGCCCGCGATCCCGGAGGCGCTGTCCAAGAGCGTCGTGGAAGGCACCGTGATCCCCTGGGAGGTGACGACCGCGATCCGCCTGTCGGAGCTGGTCGAGAACCACACCGAGTTCTCGGGTGACGCGGCGCTCTACACCGCCGCGATCGTGATGGTGATGAACCGCGACAGCTACGAGGCGCTGCCCGACGACCTGCGCGAGATCCTCGACGCGGAATCGGGGGCGGAGCTGTCGGCCTTCGCCAGCCAGGTGATGTGGGACATGGACGCCCCGGCGCGCGAGATCGCGGTCGAGGCGGGCAACAACATCGTCACGCTGGACGAGGCCGAGGTGGCCCGCTGGCAGGAGGCGGCGCAGCCCGTCATCGACCGCTGGATCGCGGACATGGACGAGCGCGGCATCGACGGCCAGGCGCTGATCGACGAGGCGCGCGCGCTGATCGAGAAGCACGGCGGCTGAAGCCGACCGCACGCGGGCGAAGCGCGGACCGTCGCGCTTCGCCCCAACCCCTGACGAGGTCGCCCCCATGTACGCCGTTCTGAGCCGGATAGCCGAACGCCTTGCCGCAGCCCTCGCCATCGCGGGCGGGCTGGTGCTGCTGGGCATCGTGGTGCTGACCTGCATCTCGATCGCCGGACGGGCACTGGTGCCCTTCGACCTGGGCATCGGGCCGATCCGCGGCATCTACGACATGACCGAGATCGGCATGGCCGCCGCGATCTTCGCCTTCCTGCCCTGGGCGCAGCTGCGCGATGCGCATGCGAAGGTCGACCTGTTCCAGGCGCTGATGCCCGGCGGCATGAACCGGGTGCTGGAGCTGATCTTCAACATCGCGATGTTCGCGATCGCCACTGTCGGCACCTATCGCCTCTACCTCGGCATGCAGGACAAGCTGTCCTATGGCGAGACCACGCTGATCGCGCAGATCCCGGTCTGGCAGGGCTATGCCGCGGCGCTGGTCGGCAGCGTCGGGTTCGTGCTGATCGCGGCCTTCTGCATCCTGCGCTCCGCCCGGCGGGTCGTGGGCCTTCCCGGCTAGTGCGCCTGCCTTCATCCCTGCATTTCGACTGGACCTCCTGATGAGCAATATCGAACTCGCGCTGTGGTCCTTCCCGGTCCTGCTGCTGCTTGTCTTCCTGCGGATGCCGATCGCGCTCGCCATGATCGGCGTGGGCGTGGGGGGAAGCTGGCTGGTCATCGGCACGCCGATGATGACGCTGAACCAGCTCAAGACGCTGACCTACGGCACCTTCTCGAACTACTCGTTCTCGATCATCCCGCTGTTCCTGCTGATGGGGCAGTTCGCGACGCTGTCGGGCATGTCTGCGGCGCTGTTCCGCGCGGCCGAGGGGTTCCTGGGCCACCGCAAGGGCGGGGTGGCCATGTCGGCGGTCGGCGCCTGCGCGGGCTTCGGCGCGATCTGCGGGTCGTCGCTGGCCACCGCGGCGACGATGGGGCAGGTCGCGCTGCCGGAGCTGAAGCGCTACGGCTATCCCGGCTCGCTCGCCACCGGGGCGCTGGCGGCGGGGGGAACGCTGGGCATCCTGATCCCGCCCTCGGTGATCCTGGTGATCTATGCCATCCTCGCCGAGCAGAACATCGAGAAGCTGTTCGTGGCCGCGCTGATCCCCGGCATCCTCGCCGCCATCGGCTACATGGTCGCGATCTCGATCTGGGTGCGGACCTCGCCCAACAGCGCCGCGGTGCGCGACCGGATGCCCTGGGGCGAGCGGCTGGTGCTGCTGGGCAAGGTCTGGCCGGTGGTGACGATCTTCGTCGTCGTGGTCGGCGGGATCTATGCGGGTATCTTCACCCCGACGGAGGCCGCGGCGGTCGGGGCCGCGGGCACCGGCATCGCGGCATTGGCCTCGGGCCAGATGAACTGGGCCCGGTTGCGCGAGGCGATGCTGTCCACGGCCGCCTCCTCGGCCATGATCTTCCTCATCATCCTGGGCGCGGGGATCTACAACAACTTCCTGTCGCTGACCCAGCTGCCGCAGACCGCGTCGGTCTGGATCGGCAGCCAGGGCTTCTCGCCCTGGTTCGTGCTGGCCATCGTGCTGGTGATGTACCTGGTCTTCGGCTGCGTGATGGATTCGCTGTCGATGGTGCTGCTGACCGTTCCGATCATCTTCCCCATCATGTCCGTGCTCGACTTCGGCATGGCGCCCGACGATTTTGGGCTGTGGTTCGGGATCCTGGTGCTGATCGTGGTGGAGGTCGGGTTGATCACGCCCCCGGTGGGGATGAACCTGTTCATCATCAACTCGATGGACCGGACGGTGCCGATCGGCCAGACCTACAAGGGTGCGCTGCCCTTCGTGCTGACCGATATGGTGCGGGTCGTGATCCTCGCCGCGTTCCCGGCGATCACGCTGTGGCTGGTCTGGTTCATCGACGGGTTGTGAGGGCGGATAGTCCGCGTCGGGCGGTGCCGCTCAGCGTGACGCTTCCCGCGCGCGGATCTTGCGCAGGAGGATCAGCAGCGTCTGCTTCTCCTCGCCGGTCATGTCCGCGAACAG
This sequence comes from Roseobacter sp. HKCCA0434, assembly GCF_032464675.1. Lineage (NCBI taxonomy): Bacteria > Pseudomonadati > Pseudomonadota > Alphaproteobacteria > Rhodobacterales > Roseobacteraceae > Roseobacter > Roseobacter sp. HKCCA0434. Next base: position 93,669 of record NZ_JAWDKL010000010.1, on the reverse strand, counting down.
CCGGTCCTCATGCGCGCGGATGGCGGCCACCGCCTCGCCATGAGCGGCGCGGCCCGCATCGGTGGGCACCAGCGCCTGCACCCTGCGGTCGTTGGGCACGGGCACGCGGCGCAGGAAACGCTTCTCCTCCAGCTCGTCCACGATGGCGACGAGGCCGGAGCGTTCGATCCCGATCAGGCGGGCGAGCTCGCTTTGCGTGATGTGGGGGTGGCTGACGCAAACCGACAGGGCCGAGAACACGCGGGGCGACAGGCCGCCCTCCCCGAGGGTGGCGCGGAAATCGGCCTGGACGATCATGTAGGCCCGCTTGAGGTTGTAGCCGACGAACCCTTCGAGATCGGTGTCGCGCGGATCGATGTCCGCACCTTCGGTCCTGCGCGTTGCGCTCCGTGGCATGGGGGGCTCCTCCTGATCGCGGCATCGTAGTTCGGTCTCGTCGATCCGGCAAACATGTCGATTGGTGAAAGCGCCGGATGACCGAGCGGCAAGCGGTCTGCGACAGGGCGGCGCGGGCAGACCCCGTCTTGATCTACGCGCCGGGTTGCGTGGTCACGGCGCGGGTCACGCAATCTGCGAAGACGCTGCGCGCGACGCTGACGGGCGCGGAGCGGGCGGTGCTGATGCCGACGGGGCCGGACAGGAGGGGGGAGCTGAGCTCCACCATCCCCAGGAAGCCCGAGGCGAGATCGTCCGCGACCACTCCGCGCGAGATGAACCACAGCGCGTCCGACGCGGAGACGATCTTGCGACCCACGGTCAGGGCCACGGTCTCGAACGCGCCGCGCAGCTCGGGCAGGCCGATGCTGGCGAGGTAGCGCTCGACCGTCGGGAAGATGACCGCTCCCTCGGGCGGCAGGATCAGGGTGAAATCGGCGATGTGCTGCTCGGGGCGGTCGTGCGACAGGATCGGATGGCCGGGTCGACAGACGATGACGACATCCTCGACATAGAGCTGTCGGAAGGTGACGCCGGTCGCCTCCCTCTCCGGCAGTCGCCCGACGACGAGGTCGAGCGCCCCGTCGCGCAGCTGGTTGAACAGCAGCCAGTTCGGGCCGGTCAGCACGTAGAGGCGCACCTGCGGCAGCTCCGCATGGAAGGCGAGGGCCGCGCGCGGCAGGAGGTCGCTGGCCGCCGTGGGCAGCGCACCGACCGAGAGATGCGCGTTCGGGTCGCCCCCGGCCAGTCGGTCGTGGCCGCGCATCAGCTCCACCATCGAGGCGCCGGCATGGGCCTGGAAGACGCGCCCGGCCTCGTTGAGGGTCAGGCCGCGCCCGACGCGATCGAACAGGGGGGTGCCGAGCATCTCCTCCAGTTCCTTGAGACTGCGCGACACCGCGGGCTGGGTGATGTTCAGACGGTCCGCGGCGACGGACACGCTTTCGACGCGCGCAATCTCGAGAAAGGTGCGGACGTGGCGGAGACGGAGATGCGTTTCGAAGTTCATAACCGTAAGATTATGCATCCGGGGCAGTATAGCAATTATCCCCGTCGCGATCTGCATATATCAAGGCGATGGATCACAATGCGGCATGGGGAGGCGCGCGATGAAGACATCCGTTGCGATCATCGGCGGGGGGCCGGCGGGGCTGCTGCTGTCGCAGCTCCTGCATCGCAGCGGTGTCGATTCGGTCGTGCTGGAGCGCAAGACGAAGGACTACGTCCTCGGGCGCATCCGCGCGGGCGTTCTGGAACGGGGGCTCGTCGGCCTGCTGGAGCAGGCGGGCTGCGCCGATCGGCTGCATGCGGAGGGGCATGTCCACGACGGAACCTGGATCGCGCAGGGCGAGGAGATGTTCCGCGTCGACTTCGCGGCCTCGGTCGGGACGCCCGTCGTGGTCTACGGTCAGACCGAGGTGACACGCGACCTCTACGCGGCGCGCGAGGCGGCGGGGGGCCGCTTCGAGTTCGAGGTGGAGGACGTGGTGATCGAGGGCGCGGATGGGGACGCGCCCTCGGTCCACTACTCGGTCGGGGGGGAGCGGCGGCGGCTGGACTGCGACTTCGTCGCGGGATGCGACGGGTTCCACGGGGTCAGCCGCCGCACGATCCCCGAGGACGTCCGCCGCGAATACGAAAAGGTCTATCCGTTTGGCTGGCTGGGCGTGCTGAGCGAGACGCCCCCGGTCGCGGACGAGCTGATCTACGCGAATTCCCCGCGCGGCTTCGCCCTGTGCTCGATGCGCAACGAGGCGTTGAGCCGCTACTACATCCAGTGCCCGCTGAGCGACAGCCCCGAGGACTGGAGCGACGAGGCCTTCTGGGAGGAATTGCGCCGACGCCTGCCGAGCGAGGTCGCGGGCAAGCTGGTCACCGGACCGTCGATCGAGAAGTCGATCGCGCCGCTGCGCTCCTTCGTGACGGAACCGATGCGTTGGGGACGGTTGTTCCTGTGCGGCGACGCCGCCCATATCGTGCCGCCCACGGGGGCGAAGGGGCTGAACACCGCGGCCTCCGACGTGCACTACCTGTGGACGGGGCTGACGGAATACTATCGCGACGGGTCAAGCGCGGGGATCGATGCCTACTCGCAACGGGCGCTCGCCCGTGTCTGGAAGGCGGAGCGGTTCAGCTGGTGGTTCTCGTCGCTGATGCACCGCTATCCCGAGCAGACGGAATTCGACCTGAAGATGCAGACGGCCGAGCTGGATTTCCTGCGCGACAGTGCCTCGGCGCAGCGGGCGATGGCGGAAAACTACGTCGGCCTGCCATACTGAGCCGACGACACGGAGGAGAATGCGGATGGGACGATACGAGGACGGGATGCAGGTGCGTCGCGCGGTTCTGGGCGACGCGCATGTCGACCGGGCCGAACGGGCGCGGACCGCGTTCGACGACCCGTTCCAGCAGATGATCACCGAAGGCGCCTGGGGCACCGTCTGGGCCGATGACACGATCAGCCGCCGCGAACGCTCGATGCTGACGCTGGCGCTGCTGGCCGCGACCGGCAATTTCGAGGAGATCCCGATGCATGTCCGCGCCACGGCCAACACCGGGGCCAGCGCCGAGGACGTGATGCAGGCCTTCCAGCATGTCGCGATCTATGCGGGCGTCCCGAAGGCGAACCACGCGATCAAGCTCGCCAAGCAGACCTATGCCGAGATGGAGGCGGAGCGATGAGCCGACCGGCGGACTACTACCAGCGCGACCGGGCGATCCACCCGCCCGCCTACGCGCCCGACTACAAGACCTCCGTGGCGCGCAGCCCGCGGTTCTCGCTGATCTCGCTGGAGCATTCGGTGGGCGAGATGACCGGACCTGTGTTCGGCCAGAACGATATCGACCCCGGCGATGCGGACCTGCTGACCAACTACGCGCAGCCCGGCGAAGGCCCGATCGGCGAGCGGATCATCCTGCATGGCCGCGTGCTCGACGAGAACGCGCGGCCCTTGCCGCGCACGATGGTCGAGATCTGGCAGGCCAATGCGGGCGGGCGCTATCGCCACAAGAAGGACACCTATCTCGCCCCCATCGACCCGAATTTCGGCGGCTGCGGGCGCACCTTGACGGACGAGACCGGCTATTACGCCTTCCGCACGGTGAAGCCGGGGGCCTATCCCTGGCGCAACAAGGTGAACGACTGGCGGCCCGCGCATGTGCATGTTTCGGTCTTCGGCTCGGGGTTCGTTCAGCGGCTGATCACGCAATGCTATTTCGAGGGCGATCCGCTGATCCCGCGCTGCCCGATCGTGCAGTCGATCCCGGACCCGGACGCGATCGAGCAGCTGACCGCACGTCTCGACATGAAGGCGACCATCCCGCTCGACACCATCGCCTATCGCTTCGACATCGTGCTGAGGGGCCGACGCTCGACTCTGTTCGAGAACCGGATGGAGGGGAACTGAGCCATGCCGCAGGAACTGCCCTATCTCAAGGAGACGGCCTCGCAGACGGCCGGGCCCTACGTCCATATCGGGCTGGCGCCCGGCGCCGCGGGCTTCGACATCTACGACCAGGAGCTGGGCCATGACATCGCCGGCCCGGACGCGGCCGGGGAGCGGATCCGCGTCGAGGGCGTGGTGATCGACGGCATGGGCGCGCCGATCAAGGACGTGCTGCTGGAGGTCTGGCAGGCCGATGCCGATGGGCACTACGCCCATCCCGAGGGCCGCGGCCCGGTCGCCCCCGGCTTTCGCGGGTGGGGTCGGGCGATCAGCGATTTCGCGACCGGGCTGTGGCGGTTCGAGACGGTCAAGCCCGGCCCGACGCCCTGGCGCGACGGTCGGATGCAGGCGCCGCATTTGAACCTGTGGATTGTGGCGCGCGGCATCAATATCGGGCTCAACACGCGGGTCTATTTCGAGGACGAGGACAACTCGGCCGACCCGGTGATGAACCTGATCGAATGGGAGCATCGACGCGACACGCTGATCGCGAAGCGCAGCGAGGACGACGGCGTGGTGGTCTATCGCTTCGACATCCATCTGCAGGGCGACGGCGAGACGGTGTTCTTCGATGTCTGACCCCTGCATCATCTGCGTGGCGATCACCGGCTCGCTGCCGCGCAAGGAAAACAACCCCGCCGTGCCGATCACGGTGAGCGAGCAGATCGAAAGCACGCAGGAAGCCTTCGAGGCGGGGGCGAGCATCGTGCACGCCCATGTGCGCAACGACGACGAGACGCCCTCCGCCGACCCGGAGAAGTTCGCGGCGCTCAAGGAAGGGGTGGAGCGGCATTGCCCCGGCATGATCGTGCAGTTCTCGACCGGCGGACGCTCCGGCGCGGGTCAGGCGCGCGGCGGGATGCTGCCGCTCGCGCCCGATATGGCGTCGCTGTCGGTGGGGTCGAACAACTTTCCCACCCGCGTCTACGAGAACCCGCCCGATCTGGTGGACTGGCTGGCGGGCGAGATGCGCACGCATGGCATCAAGCCGGAGGTCGAGGCCTTCGACCTCAGCCACATCTTCCAGGCGGCGAAGATGCATGGCGACGGGCGCATCGTGGACACGCCCTATGTGCAGTTCGTCATGGGGGTGAAGAACGCGATGCCGGTGGATCGCGCAGTGTTCGATTTCTACATCGCGACGGTGAAGCGTCTGTTCGGGGAGGATGCCCCCTGGTGCGCCGCGGGGATCGGCGCGCAACAGCTGACGCTGAACGAATGGGCGGTGGGTACGGGAGGGCACGCGCGCACCGGGCTGGAGGACAACGTGCGGCTGGATCGCGAAACGCTGGCGCCATCCAATGCGGCATTGGTCGAGCGGGTCGTCGCGCTGTGCGAACGGCACGAGCGGCCCGTCGCGACACCTGCCGAGGCGCGGCGCATCCTGGGGCTGCGCCCGCACGGGTCCGCCGATGCCTGAGTTCCTGCGGGCCAACGGACGGGTTCAGCACTATCGCCTGAGGGAAGGGGCCGGTGGACGGGGGATCGTCTTCGCCAACTCGCTCGGCACGGACATGCGTATCTGGGACGATGTGATCGCGCGGCTGCCCGCCGACGGTCCGGTGCTGACTTGGGACAAGTCTGGGCACGGCCTGTCGGAAGCCGGCGCCACGTCGATCGAGGAATTGGCGGAGGATCTCGCCGCGCTGATGGACGCGCTGTCGCTGCGCGAGGCGCTGGTCTGCGGCGTCTCGGTCGGGGGCATGATCGCGCAGGCCCTGGCGGCGGCCCGGCCCGATCTCGTGGCCGGGCTGGTGCTGTGCAATACCGGGCACCGGATCGGGACGCGCGACAACTGGGCGGAGCGGATCGCGACGCTCGACGCCTCCGGGCTCGACGCGATGGCGGAGAATGTTCTGGAGCGCTGGTTCTCGCCGACCTTCCGGGCGGAGCGGCCCGACGCGCTCGCGGGCTATCGCGCCATGCTGACACGGATGCCGCGCGCGGGCTACCGCGCGGTCTGCGCGGCGATCCGCGATGCCGATCTGACCGAGCGGACGCGGGAGCTGCGCTGCCCGACCCTGTGTGTCGCCGGAGAGGCGGACATGGCCACGCCGCCCGAACTGGTCGAGGCGCTTGCCGCGTTGATCCCCGGTGCGGATTACACCTGTCTGACCGGTGTGGGGCATCTGCCCTGCATCGAGGATCCCGCGCGGCTGGCCAAGCTGGTGAGCGCGCGGCTGGCGCGGGGATGAGCCCGGTCTTCGACCATCCGTGGCTGGGTGCGCTGTTCGGCGATGCCGAGGTCGCGGCGCTGTGGTCGGCAGAGGCGCAGCTGGCGCATTACATCCGCTTCGAGACGGCGCTGGCCCATGCGCTCGACGCGGCGGGGCTGGTGGCGCCGGGCAGCGGCAGCCGCGTCGGCGAGGTGCTGGCGGCGGTCGATCTCGACCCCACTGCGCTCGCCGCCGCGACCGCGCGCGACGGGCTGCCGATACCGGAGCTGGTGCGGACGCTGCGTGCGGCCGTGGGCGCGGACCTCGCCGACGCGGTCCATACCGGGGCGACCTCGCAGGATGTGCTCGACACCGCGCTGTCGCTGACCTTGCGGGCGCAATCGGACCTGTTCGTCGCGCGGCTGCGGGCGCTCGATGCGCAACTGGCCGAGCTGTCCGCGACGCAGGGCGACCGGGCGCTGATGGGGCGCACCCGGATGCAGGCGGCCCTGCCGATCCGCGTGCGCGACCGGGTGGAGGCGTGGCGCCGTCCGCTGATCGACTTGGCCGAAGAGTTGCTGGCGAGGCGAGACCGGGTGGCGCGATTGCAACTGGGCGGCGCGGTCGGCACGCGCGCGTCCTTCGGTGCCGCAGGGCACATGGTGGCGGCCGAGATGGCGCGACGGCTCGACCTGAGCGACGGGCCGTGCTGGCACAGCGATCGCGGGGCGGTCGCCGATCACGGCGCGCTGTTGTCGCGGATCGGCGGGGCGCTGGGCAAGATGGGACAGGACATCGCGCTGATGGCCCAGCAGGGAGTGGACGCGATATCGCTGTCGGGCGGTGGCGGCTCCTCGGCCATGCCGCACAAGTCGAACCCGGTGCTGGCGGAGCTGCTGGTGACCCTCGCCCGATACGATGCGGGGCAGCTCTCAGGCCTGCATCACGCGCTGGTGCACGAGCAGGAACGCTCCGGCGCGGCGTGGATGCTGGAATGGATGATCCTGCCGCAGATGAGCGTCGCCACCGGACGGGCACTCGGCGCCGCGCAGGAACTGCTGACGCGCATCGAGACGATCGGCGACGCCGCCGCGGGCTAGATGCTGCACTGCGACAGAGTGGCAGGCTGACCTCGCGCCGCGAGGGTGGTAGCCCTCGCGCAGCTTCGAGGGGTTGTCCTCGCCGCGATCCGCGCGACATCCTCGGGCCAGGGGCCATGCGGCCCGAGAGGAGACACAATGCTCGGATCATTCGACGCCATCCTCCTGGCGCGTATCCAGTTCGCCTTCACCGTCAGCTTCCACTTCCTGTTCCCCGCCTTCACCATCGGTCTGGCGAGCTACCTCGCCGTCCTCAACGGGCTGTGGCTGTGGACCAAGGACAGCAAGTATCTCGACCTGTTCCGCTACTGGGTAAAGATCTTCGCGCTCGCCTTCGCGATGGGCGTCGTGTCGGGCATCGTGATGAGCTACCAGTTCGGGACCAACTGGTCGGTCTTCTCCGACAAGGCGGGGCCGGTGATCGGCGCGCCGATGGCCTACGAGGTGCTGTCGGCCTTCTTCCTGGAGGCCGGGTTCCTGGGCATCATGCTGTTCGGGCGCGAGCGGGTCGGGCCGGGGCTGCACATGGCCGCCTGCGCGATGGTGGCGTTCGGGACGTTCCTGTCGGCCTTCTGGATCCTGAGCGTGAATTCCTGGATGCACACGCCCGCGGGCTTCTCCATCGACCCCGAGACCGGGCAGTTCCTGCCGGAGGATTTCTGGCAGGTGATCTTCAACCCCTCCTTCCCCTACCGGCTGATGCACACGGTCACGGCGGCGTATCTGACGACGGCCTTCATCGTCGGCGGGGTCGGCGCGTGGCACCTGCTCGCCCGGCGTCGGGGCGGGGAGGATGCGTCCGAGGCGACGAAGACCATGTTCTCGATGGCGATGTGGATGGCCGCGATCGTCGCGCCGGTGCAGATCTTCCTCGGCGACATGCACGGGCTCAACACGCTTGAGCATCAGCCCGCCAAGGTCATGGCGATGGAGGGGCATTACGAGAGCCACCCCGACGGTGCGCCGCTCTACCTCTTCGGGATCCCGAACGACGCGGAGCAGCGGTTGGACTATGCCGTCGGCATTCCGAACCTGTCCTCGCTGATCCTCAAGCACGACCTGAACGCGCCGCTGGACGGACTCGACACGATCCCGGACGACGAGCAGCCGCCCGTCGCCATCGTGTTCTGGTCGTTCCGCATCATGGTCGCCATCGGCTTCGCCATGCTCGGTATCGGGGTGTGGTCGCTCTGGGCACGCTGGCGCGGCCGCCTGCTGACGACGCCGTGGCTGCACCGCGCGGCGGTGGCGATGGCGCCGTCGGGGCTGATCGCGGTGCTGGCGGGCTGGATCACCACCGAGGTCGGGCGGCAGCCCTACACGGTCTACGGCATCCTGCGCACCGCCGACAGCGCGGCCCCGCTGGCCGCCCCGGCAGTGGGCACCTCGCTGGTCGCCTTCGTCGTGATCTATTTCGCGGTTTTCGGCGCGGGGACCTTCTACATCCTGCGCCTGATGAGCCGCCCGCCGGTGTTCCACGAGCCGCGGCTCAAGGACGTCACGAAGGGGCCGATCCGCACGGCGGGTGTCACGCCCGCCCCCGAGGAGGCCGCACGTCGGCCCGAAGCCGCGAAGGAGGATCTGTGACATGGCGCTGGTGGATGGAATCTCGTTCGATCTGACGACCCTCTGGGCGTTCCTGATCGCCTTCGCCGTCCTGGTCTACGTGATCCTCGACGGGTTCGACCTCGGCCTCGGCATCCTCTTCGCGCTGGAGCGCAAGCGGCGCGACCGGGATGTGATGATGAACTCGGTCGCGCCGGTCTGGGACGGGAACGAGACCTGGCTGGTGCTGGGGGGCGGCGGGCTGTTCGCGGCCTTCCCGCTGGCCTATGCGCTGATCCTGCCCGCGCTCTACGCGCCGCTGATCGCGATGCTGCTGGCGCTGATCTTCCGCGGGGTGGCGTTCGAGTTCCGCTGGCGGACCGAGCGCTGGCGCGGGGTGTGGGACGTGGCCTTCATCGGCGGTTCGGCGGTCGCGGCGCTGGCGCAGGGCGTGGCGCTCGGCGCGCTGTTGCAGGGCATCGAGGTCGACAAGGCCGCGCGCAGCTATTCCGGCGGCTGGTGGGACTGGCTGACGCCGTTCTCGCTGACGGTCGGGGTGGCGGTGCTGGCGGGCTACGCCCTGCTGGGCGCGACCTGGCTGGTGATGAAGACCGACGGGCCGCTGCAGGAGCGGATGCGGGCGCGAGCCTGGGTGCTGGGGCTCGTCACCGTCGGTTTCATCGGGGTGGTCAGCCTGTGGACGCCGTTCCTGCAGGAGGGATATTATAGCCGCTGGTTCGGCGGCTGGCGGATCGGGCTGGCGGTGCTGGTCGGCGCGGCGGTGATCGCGCTGGCCTTCGGGATGTTCCGCGCGCTGCACGTGCACCGGCACGATTACTGGCCGTTCCTGCTGTCGCTGGCGATGTTCTGCCTCAGCTTCGGCGGGCTGGGGATCTCGATCTACCCCTATATCGTGCCGGTGGAGGTGACGATCTACGAGGCGGCGGCGCCGCGCAACGCGCAGATCTTCATGCTGATCGGCGCGGGGGTGCTGATCCCGGTAGTCCTGGCCTACACCGCCTATGCCTATTGGGTGTTCCGCGGCAAGATCGACCCGGAAGCGGGGTATCACTGATGCCCCGCCCCCGCTTCGCCGCCCGGTTGGGCTGGTTCGTCGCGTTGTGGCTCGCCGGCGTGCTGGCGGTCGGCACGGTCGGCGCCATCCTCAAGCTGTGGATCGGCTGAGCCTCACTCGCCCCAGACAAGTTTCGCGATGGCGCGCCCGATGCTGTCGTTACTGAACGGCTTTTGCACCACGGGCACCGGCTTTTCCGACACGTCCGTCAGGCCGATGGTCTCGCCGTAGCCGGTGGCGAAGATGAAGGGAATGCCCATCTCGACCAGCCGCTCCGCCGTGAGGCGGCTCGTCTCGGTGCCGAGGTTCACGTCGAGCATGGCCATGTCGAATTCGCGCCGGTCGAGCAGTTCCAGCGCCGCCGTGTTCGAGGCGACGAGTTGCACGTCCTGTGCGCCCAGATCGCGCAGGATATCCTCTGCGTCGAGACCGATGATCATGTTGTCCTCGACCAAGAGGACCCGGTCGATCTTCGGCGCGTCCGGCGTGCTTGGCACAACAGTCGGCGTGTCCGCCCGCCGCGGCGAGGGATCGGTCCGGTTGAACCCGGCGATCTGGGAGCCGGGGAGGTAGAACTCCGCCTCGACCCCGCCGACATGGTAATGCAGTTCCGCCCTACCCTTGAGCTCATGAGGGATCGACCGCTCGACGATGGCGGTGCCGAAACCGCGGCGGGAGGGGGGCTGGACGGGGGGACCGCCACGCTCCTTCCAGGTGAAGGAGACGCCGCCGCGGTCCTCTTCGGTCGCCTCGACGATCGCCCGCCCGCCCGGCACGCTGAGCGCGCCGTACTTGCTGGAATTGGTCATCAGCTCGTGGAACATCAGCGCCAGCGTGGAAAAGGCCAGCGGCGGCAACATCGGATCCGCGCCAGAGAACTCGACACGCTCGGCCGCGTTGGAGAGGAAACCGGACGCCTCCGTCTCGATCAGCGCGCTCAGCGGCAGCGGCGCCCACTGGTCGGAGGTCAGCTGGTCATGCGCGCGCGCGAGCGCGTGGATCCGTCCGCCCAGGACCTCGGTGAAGTCGGAGACGGAGGTCGTGGTGTCCGCGCTCTGCTTCACCAGTCCGCGGATCAGGTTGAGCATGTTGCGCACGCGGTGGTTCAGCTCCGCGATCAGCAACTCCTGGCGCTCCTGCGCGCGGGTGCTGTCGCGCCGCGCGCTGTCGGTCAAGCGCAGGATGATCTCGATCAGCGTGGCACGCAGACCTTCGGCCGCCTGAACCTCGGCCGCCGTCCACGGGGCGGAGGTATCACGCACGACTTCCTGCCAGGTCTCGAAGCTCTTGCGCGGGGTCAGGCGGGCGCCATTGGGCCCCACCGTCACCGGCTTGTTGGGATTGCCCGCCCAGCGCACCGAGCGCGCGATTTCGCGACGGAACAGGACGATGTAATCGCGCGGCTCACGCGAGACGGGGATGGCGAGCAGGCCCGCGATGTCGTGGCCCAGATCCTCGGCCTGCGGGTAGACCGCCTTCAGGTTGTCCGTGTGGTAGATCGTGCCGGAGGCCGCGGTGTTCAGGAATCGCTGCAGCGGCAGGAACGCCTCGCGCGTGGGGGCCTTGCCTCGCGCGGTGTAGTGCTGGCCGTGGCTCAGCGCCGCGCCGTCCCATTCGATCACCTCGGCCACGGCATCTGTGAAGGTCTCGAAGTTGTCGCCGATGTCCGAGCTGGTCGACAGGCTCGACATCAAGCGATCGTGTACCGCGCGGCTGGTGCCGAGCTGCGCGCGCTCCTCGTTCGAGAGCACCTGCTCCAGCACGAAGGAGAAGATCTGGCCGAACATCTCCGCCGCCGAGCGGATCTCGTAGCTGAGCACCCGCGCCTTGCGGTGATGGCAGGCGATCAGGCCCCACAGTTTGCCGCCCCGGATGATCGAGATCGACATGGAGGCACCCACACCCATGTTCTGTAGGTACTCGATATGGATCGGCGAGACGGCGCGCAGGCCCGCCAGCGACATGTCGAGCGGCTGGCCGTGGGCGTTGCGCTCGGGCACGATGGGCACCGGCTCGGCGTCGGTGTCCGAGATGATCCGAAGCAACGATCGCAGGTAGAGCGCGCGCGCCTGCTTTGGAATGTCCGAGGCCGGGTAGCGCAGGCCGTTGAACGGCTCCATCCCCGTTGCGTGCGATTCCGCCACGACCTCACCGCTGTCGTCGGCTGCGAAGCGGTACATCATCACGCGGTCGAACCCGGTCAGCGCCCGCACCTGCCGGACGGCCATGTCGAACAGCTGGGACGAGGAGGCGGCCTTGTTGAGCCGGGAAATCAGCGGCCGCACATAGGCGGCCTGATCGCCGGCGCGGCCCGGCATGCTTGGCTCGAACTCCAGCACGATGTTGCGGCCGGAGAGGTGAACCGCGACGTCGAACTTGCCGCCGCCTTCGATCACCGGGATCTGGAACAGCCGCTCGATCCCGTCATCTCCGGTCAGGACCTGCAGCCGGCTGCGGATCTCGTGCACCGCCTCGCTGGTCAGGTACTGGGTCAGCAGCGTTCCCGGCAGATCCTCGGACGAGAGACCGAGGACGTCATCGAGATTCTGCGAGACATGGGTGACGATCCAGTCATGCGAGCACGCGATCAGGCACCCGAAGGGCTGGATCGTGCTCGGGATATGGATCGGTTCGCGATCGCAATTGGTCAGGTCGACATCTTCGTCCGGGGCGAGAGCCTTGTCGTTCATCACGTGTTCCGCCCGATATGATGGTCGAACGCCTCTTGAAAGATGCCGAAGGCCGCATTCGCACCGGCCAGTGTCGCGGTCGCATCGGTCTGGGCCGACAGCGGATAGGCAAGGAATGCTTTCCACATGTCCATACCCTCTGGCGCGTCGAGATAAGAAGTTACGTAGCGTGCGCGCCCTGTCGCGCGAACCGCGTGATCGCGGGACAGGACCTGCGCCCCGAGGCGGGAGCCCGCGACGACATAGTATGCGCCCAGTGGCGCGCCCTCGTAGCGCAGCGTCAGGCGCGGGCCGGGATCGGCGCAGAGCGTGTCGAGGTCACGCGCGATCGCGGCCTGAAGCGGCGCAGCGGAAGGTAGATCGAGCCGGTCGAGCGCGGGGCGCAGCGCGACCAGCGCGTCGCGACTGGCGCGCAGCATCACCGTCAGACCTGATTCGGACGCGATATCGAGCGCCTCGACCCGCGCGTCGAGACGTTCATGCGCGGCACGCGTTCCGCGCCGCAGGATCGCACGCAGGTCGGATTGCGCTGTTCGGTTAAAGGTGTCGCTGTCCAGCATGGGCAGAAATTGGAGCAGAAACAGCGGTTTTACCAGTGGAAAGCGTCGATTTGTCCAAGCAGGACGATCGATGGTTTCAATTTCGCAACCAACCTGCGGCCAAGACGCTATACAGCCCTCCGGTGAACCCCTACCTATGTCGGAATTTCGCGGTCCAGACGCGCTTTCCGGAGCTTTCCAGCCATGCTCACCGCCATCCTGTCCCTTGGCAATTTCGCCGTCGGCATGGGGGTCTTCGTGGCGATCGGCCTGCTGGAGCCGATCCGCACGGCCTTCGGGCTGGGCGTGGCCGAAGCGGGGCTGATCCTGACCGTCTATGCCGTGACCTATGCCATCGGGTCGCCCGTGCTCGTCGCGCTGACCGGACGGCAGAGCAGGCGGCAGGTCATGTCGATCGGGCTGGGGCTGTTCGCGCTGTCCGCCGCGACGATGGCGCTGGCGCCCAATGCGCCGGTCATGTTCCTCGCCCGCGCGATGGCGGCCCTCGGCGCAGGGCTGTTCACGCCGATCACTGCCAGCGTCGCGGCGGCGGTCAGCGCCCCGGACCAGCAGGGCGCGTCGCTGGCCCGCGTCTTCGCAGGGCTGACCTTCGCGCAGGTGCTGGGCGTCCCGGTCGGCACGCGGATCGGCTATGCCTATGGCTGGGAGGTCGCGTTCTGGATCGTGGCGATCCTCAGCCTCGCCTGCCTCGTCGCGATCCGTCGCTTCGTCCCGGAGGACCTGCGGCTCAGCCCGACGGGGCTGGGCGATCTCGTGGATGCGCTGGCCGACTGGCGGGCATTGCTGACGATCAGCTTCACCGCGACGTTCCTGGGCGGGATCTACGTGCTCTACACCTATCTCGCCCCGATCAGCGAGGACCGCATGGGCTACGCGGGCGATGGCGTCACGACGGTCTTCGCGATCTTCGGCGTCGGCGCGGTGCTGGGCAATTTCGTCGGCGGCTGGACCGCGGACCGGATCGGGCCGCGGCGCACGCTCGCGCTGCTGTGCCTGTCGCAGGTCGTGCTGATGCCCGTCTTCGCCTTCCTGCCGATGCCGCAATGGGCGTTCCTGTCGCTGGTGCTGGTCTGGGCGATCAGCGGCTGGTCCTTCATGGCGAGCCAACAGATCCGCGTCGTCGGCGCATCGGGGGGCCGGCCGGCGGTCGGGCTCGCGCTCAACGCCGCCGCGATCTACGTGGGCTCGACCCTCGGCGCGACGCTGGGCCAGATCCTGATCGCGCGGTTCGGGCTCGATGCGCTGGGATTCGGCGGCGCGGCGCTCGCGCTCATCGCCTTCTTGCATCTGGCGAGTTCCGAGCGTCTCGCCGCGCGGCGCCTCGGGAATGGCTGAGCGGGCGAAGTTCCTCGACGGCAACCTGATGCACCATGTCGCGGTGATGTCCTTCACCGCGTCACTGGGCCTGATGGCGGTCTTCGTCGTCGACTTCGTGGACATGCTGTTCATCTCGATGCTGGGAAACGCGGCGCTGGCGGCCGCCATCGGCTATGCCGGGGCGGTGCTGTTCTTCACCACGTCGATCTCGATCTCCTTCGCCATCGCCACCGCGGCCCTGACCGCCCGCGCGCTCGGCGAAGGCGATGCGGAGCGGGCGCGGGTGGTGGCGAGCCACGCGCTCGCCTACGGCATGGCCGTCAGCGCGGTGCTGGCCGCGATCATCTGGCTGAACCTGCCGAGCCTCGTGGCCCTGCTGGGCGCGACGGGGGACGTCGCCGATCTGGCCGTGGGGTACCTGCGGATCATCGTGCCGAGCCTGCCGGTGCTGGTCATCGCGATGGGCGGCGGCGCGGTGCTGCGGGCGCATGGCGCGGCGCGGCCCGCGATGTGGTCGACCATCGGCGGGGCGGCGGTCAACGCCGTGCTCGACCCGGTGTTCATCTTCGGCCTCGGGATGGAGCTTCAGGGCGCCGCCATCGCCTCCGTCCTCGCACGCGTGGCCATCGCGGTGCTGGCGCTGCGCCCGATCTGGCGCGACTATGGTGGCCTGATCGCGCCGCGACCGGCGCGGATGCGGGCCGACTTCCGCCCGGTCATGTCCCTGGCGGTGCCCGCGCTGATGACCAATATCGCCACGCCCGTCGGACAGGCCTGGGTCACACGCTCCATGGCCGGGTTCGGCGAGGACGCGGTGGCCGGCCTCGCCATCGTGGGCCGGGTCGTGCCGATCGCCTTCGCCGTGGTCTTCGCGCTGTCGGGCGCGATCGGCCCGATCATCGGGCAGAACGCGGGCGCCGGACAGCCCGAGCGGGTGCGGCGCGCCTTCCTCGACGGGCTGATCTTCGCCGGCGTCTACACGGTCGGCGTCTCGGCCCTGCTCTACGCGCTGCGGGCGCCGCTGGCAGGGCTTTTCGAGGCGGAGGGCGTCACGCTGTCGTTGATCTACCTGTTCTGCGGCCCGCTGGCGCTGGCCTGGGGGTTCAACGGCGCGATCTTCGTGGGCAATGCGGCGTTCAACAACCTGGGCCACCCGTTCTGGTCGACGGCGGTGAACTGGGGGCGCAACACGCTCGGGACCATCCCGCTCGTCTCGCTCTTCGCCGCGTGGCTGGGCGCGCCGGGCGTGCTCGTGGGACAGGCGGCGGGCGGCGTGATCTTCGGCCTGATCGCCGTCTGGATGGGCTGGTGGCTGACGAACCGCCCGGTCCTGCACGCGAGCGAGCGGGACCTGCCGAGCCTTCAGGTCCGCCTGCTACAGCTGATGACCCGCCACCGCTGAGCGTCAGGTGTTGAACAGGAAGTGCAGCACGTCGCCGTCGGCGACGGTATAGGCCTTGCCCTCGGCGCGCATCTTGCCCGCCTCCTTTGCCTTCTGCTCGGAGCCCGCCGCGATGAAGTCGTCATAGGCGATGGTTTCCGCACGAATGAAGCCACGCTCGAAATCGCCGTGGATCACGCCCGCCGCCTGCGGGGCCTTGGTCCCCTCGCGGATGGTCCAGGCGCGCGCTTCCTTGGGCCCGACGGTGAAGTAGGTCTGCAGGTTCAGGAGCTGGTAGCCCGCACGGATCAGCCGGTCGAGGCCCGCTTCCTCCAGCCCCATGTCCGACAGGAACTCGTCACGCTCCGCATCGTCGAGCTGGGCGACCTCCTCCTCGATCGCGGCGGAGATCACGACCGAGACCGCGCCCTGCTGCGCCGCCATCTCGGCGACCTTGGCGGAGTGGGCATTGCCCTCGGCGGCGTTCTCCTCCTCGACATTGCAGACATAGAGCACGGGCTTGGCGCTGAGCAGTTGCAGCATGGCCCAGGACTTCGTCTCGTCATCGGCCACCTCGACGGTGCGCGCGGGGCGGCCCTCGTCGAGCGCGGCCTTCGCGCGCTGCAACAGCGCCTCCTGCTCCTTGGCCTCCTTGTCGCCGCCGCGCACCTTGCGCTGCAGGTTCACGAGGCGCTTCTCGATGCTTTCGAGATCGGCGAGCATCAACTCGGTCTCGATCACCTCCGCATCCGCCAGCGGGTCGACACGGCCGTCCACATGGGTCACGTCGTCATCCTCGAAGCAGCGCAGGACGTGGGCGATGGCATCGGTCTCGCGGATATTGGCGAGGAACTGGTTGCCCAGGCCCTCCCCCTTGCTCGCGCCCTTCACCAGACCCGCGATGTCGACGAAGGTCAGCCGCGCGGGGATCACAGATTTCGACTGTGCGAGACCGGCGAGTTTTTGCAGCCGCGCGTCGGGAACCGAGACCTCGCCGACATTCGGCTCGATCGTGCAGAACGGGAAGTTCGCCGCCTGCGCCGCCGCCGTGCGCGTCAGCGCGTTGAACAGCGTGGACTTGCCCACATTCGGCAATCCGACGATCCCGCACTTGAATCCCATGACGATGCTCCCGGCTCGAAAAGACGGGATCACTAGAGGCGACGGGCCGTTCGGGTCAAGGGCGTGCGCCTTCTTCTTCGGTCAAATATCCCCGCCGGAGGCTTCGGCGCTGGCAACGGGTGCCGGACGGACCATATCGAGCGACATGACACGCCTCGCGCTCCTTCTGGTGCTTGCCCTGTCCGCCTGCGGGACGCCCGCCTGGCGCGACGCGGCGATTCCGGTCCGGCCCGCGATGGGATTCGAGCTCGACCGCTACCTGGGCGAGTGGTACGAGATCGCCCGCTTTCCCAATCGGTTCGAGGAGGGCTGCACCGACGTCACCGCCGCCTACGACCTGAACGAGGACGGCACCGTCGCCGTCACCAACAGCTGCCCCAACCGCGACGAGATGGCCGAGGGCACGGCGGAGACGACGGACGATCCCGCCGTGCTGCGCGTCAGCTTCGCGCCCGGCTGGGTGCCCTTCGCCACGGCGGATTACATCGTGATCTGGGTCGATCAGGGCTACCAGACGGCGGTGGTCGCCTCGCCCGAGGCGGGGCTGGGCTGGATCCTCGCCCGCGACCGGCAGCCCGACGCCGCCCGGCTGGAGGAGGCGCGCGACGTGCTGCGCGCCAATGGCTACGACCCGTCGGCGCTGATCGAGCCGGTGCAGGTAACGGGGCTCTGACACAGGGCCTCCGATCCCCCCTTTCCTTCCCCGCGCGGCGGGTTCAATCTCGTCTCCGGAAGAGGAGACCCCGATGGCCCCGAAGGACAATCACCTGCCCACGGCAGAGATGCAGGCGCTCGACGCCGCCCACCACATCCACCCGTTCTCCGACAGCGCCGGGATGCGCAAGCGCGGCGCGCGCGTCATCACCGAGGCCGAGGGCGTCTGGCTGACCGACAGCGACGGCAAGCGCATCCTCGACGGCATGGCGGGGCTGTGGTGCGTCAATATCGGTTACGGGCGTGAGGAACTGGCGGACGTGGCCGCACGCCAGATGCGCCAGCTGCCCTATTACAACACCTTCTTCATGACGAGCCATCCGCCCGCCGTGAAGCTGAGCGCAAAGCTCGCCGAGCTGGCGCCGGGCGATCTGAACCGGGTGTTCTATTCCGGCTCCGGCTCCGAGGCGAACGACACCAACATCCGGCTGGTGCGCCATTACTGGCAGCTGATGGGCAAACCGAACAAGCGTACGATCATCGCGCGGCGCAACGGCTATCACGGCTCCACCATGGGGGCGGCGAGCCTCGGCGGCATGGCGGCAATGCACGCGCAGGGCGGGCTGCCGATCCCCGACATCGTGCATATCGACCCTCCGCACTGGTACGCGGAGGGCGGCGACATGTCGCCCGAGGAGTTCGGGCGCGTGCGCGCGGCCCAGCTCGACCAGATGATCGACCGACTGGGCGAAGGCAACGTCGCCGCCTTCATCGCCGAGCCGGTGCAGGGGGCGGGCGGTGTCGTCATCCCGCCCGACAGCTACTGGCCCGAGATCGGCCGCATCTGCCGCGAGCGCGACATCCTGCTGATCGCGGACGAGGTGATCTGCGGCTTCGGGCGCACCGGCAGCTGGTTCGGCTCCCAGACCTACGACATCGATCCCGACATCATGACGATCGCCAAGGGCCTCAGCTCCGGCTACCAGCCGATCGGCGGCTCGATCATCCGCGAGAGCGTGGCGCAGGTCATCGAGGACGGCGGCGATTTCAACCACGGATACACCTATTCCTCGCACCCCGTCGCAGCGGCGGTGGCGCTGGAGAATATCCGCATCCTCGACGAGGAGGGCATCGTCGACCGCGTCGCCACCCATATCGGCCCCTACCTCAAGGAGCGCTGGCTGAAGCTCGGCGATCACCCGATGGTGGGCGAGGCGCGCATGGTCGGCTTGATGGGCGCGCTGGAGCTGTCGCCCGACAAGTCGGCGCGCGCGCCCTTCGCTTCGCCCGGCGCGGTGGGCCTCATCACGCGGGAGCGCTGCTTCGCCAACGGGCTGGTGATGCGACATGTCGGCGACAAGATGATCATCTGCCCCCCGCTCATCATCTCCGAGTCCGAGGTCGATACGCTGATCGAACTGGCGTGGCAGTGCCTCGACGAGGCGATGGCGCAGGCGAAGGCCGAAGGGGTCTTCACCGCGTGAACCTGCTCTACGCCAACGACCTGCCGGGGCGCCATGCCGACAGCTGGTACGCGGCGAGCGCCCCCCTGCCCGCCCCGCGCCCCGCGCTGGAGGACGAGGTGCGGGCAGAGGTCTGCGTGGTCGGCGGCGGCTATACGGGCCTCAGCGCGGCGCTGCACCTGGCCGAAGCGGGGCGCGACGTCGTGCTGCTCGACGCGCACCGGGTCGGCTGGGGCGCGTCTGGCCGCAATGGCGGGCAGGTCGGCTCGGGCCAGCGTGTCGACCAGCAGGATCTGGAGGCGAAGCTGGGCGCGGAGACGGCGCGCGAGCTGTGGCGCATCGGCGAGGATGCGAAAGCCTTGGTCAAGGAACGGATCGCGCGGCACGGGATGGCGTGCGATTTCCGGCCCGGCATCCTCTACACCGATCACCGGCGGCAGGCCTCCGCCGGGATGCGCGACTACGCGCGGCACATGACGCAGGTCTACGACCACCCCGTCCACTACCTGACCCGCGACGAGACGCGCGCGGAACTCGGCACCGACGCCTACCACTGCGCGGTGCTGGACGAGAGCGCGGGCCACCTGCATCCGCTCAAATATGCGCTGGGGCTGGCGGCGGCGGCGAAGGACGCGGGGGTGCGCATCTACGAGAACACCCGCGTCGCCGGGATCGAGGGGACGGAGGTGCGCACCGTACATGGAAGGGTGCGCGCCGAGCACGTGATCCTGGCCTGCAACGGCTATCTGGGCGATCTCGCGCCGCAGGTCGCGCGGCATGTCATGCCGATCAACAACTACATCGTTGCGACCGAGCCCTTGGGCGAGGACGGCGCGCGGGCGATCATCGCGAACGATCGCGCGGTGGCGGATGCGAAATTCGTGGTGAACTATTTCCGCCTCAGCGCCGATCACCGGCTGCTGTTCGGCGGGGGCGAGAGCTATTCCTACCGCTTCCCCGATGACATCGCGGCCAAGGCGCGCGGACCGATGGTCGAGATCTTCCCGCAGCTGGCCGATGCCCGGATCGACTACGCCTGGGGCGGAACGCTGGCGATCACCCTGTCGCGCCTGCCCTATCTGCGGCGGCTGGGGCCGGGCGTGCTGTCGGCCTCGGGCTATTCGGGGCACGGGGTGGCGCTGGCGACGCTGGCAGGTGCCTTGATGGCCGAGTCGGTGATGGGCGACAGCCCGCGCTTCGACGCGATGGCGCGGCTGGCGCATCGGGCATTTCCAGGCCCGCGCCGCTGGCGCACGCCGTTGCTGGCGCTCGCGATGAGCTGGTACGCGTTGCGCGACCGGATGTGAGCGGGGCACGCTCCGGATTCGAATATTTGGGCCAATCCGAAGGCTTGACCGGGCGGCCCCGCGACGGCTGGATGGCGTGCAGGAGGACCGCCCGATGATCGCGTTCGAGCGACTGGATCCAACCCGCGACGAGGCCCGCGCCATCGACCTGTTCGCGCGCGCCGCCGACTATGTGCGGCTGGAGACGGGGGCCGACGATACCGAAGGCTATGCCCGCGAGATGCTGGTGGAGGCACCGCCGGGGGCGGAGATTTTTAACTACGGGTTGGCGCGCCGCGACGGCAAGCTGGCGGGCTTCGCCGGATCGGTGCGCGGCTATCCCGGCCCGCGCGACTGGTACATGGGCCTGCTGGTGCTCGACCCGGCCGAACGGGGATCGGGGCTGGGCACCACGGCCTTCACCTTCATCCGCGAGCTGGCGCGCAGCCACGACGCACCCGCCATGCGGATCGCCGTGCTCGACGCCAACCCGGCGGGGCGGCGGTTCTGGGAGCGGCAGGGCTTCGTGCTTGAGCGCAGCGTGCCGGGCGACCCGGAGGGGGACGGTCACTTGCGGCACGTGTTGAAGCTGGATCTGGAGGGAGCATGAGACTCGACGGCAAGACGGCGATCGTGACGGGCGGCGGCTCGGGCTTCGGCGCGGGGATCGCCCGCCGCTTCGTCGAGGAGGGCGCGCGGGTCGTCGTGGCCGATATCAACGCCGAGGCGGCCCGACAGGTCGCGGACGAGATCGGCGGCGACCCGGTGCAGGTCGACGTCGGTGCGGCGGACAGCGTCGCGCGGCTGGCGGCGGAGGCCAAGGCGATCTTCGGCTTGGCCGACATCCTGGTGAACAATGCGGGCATCACCCACCTGCCGAAGCCCATGGAGGAGGTGACGGAGGAGGAGTTCGACCGCGTGCTCACCGTCAACGCCAAGTCGGTCTATCTGACCGCCCGTGCCTTCGTGCCCGCGATGAAGGCGCGCGGCAGCGGGATCATCCTCAACATCGCCTCGACCGCCGGGGTCAGCCCGCGCCCGAACCTCAACTGGTACAATGCCTCCAAAGGCTGGATGATCACCGCGACCAAGGCGATGGCGGTGGAACTCGCCCCGCATGGCGTCCGCGTCAACGCGCTCAACCCCGTGGCGGGGGAGACGCCGCTGCTCGCCAGCTTCATGGGGGAGGACACGCCCGAGATGCGGGCGAAGTTCCTCGCCACGATCCCGCTCGGCCGGTTCTCGACGCCGCGCGACCTCGGCGCGGCGGCGGCGTTCCTGTGCTCGGACGATGCCGACATGATCACGGGCGTCGCGATGGAGGTGGATGGCGGGCGCTGTATCTGAGCTCAGCGACCGAAACTGCCGGGCATGGGCGGGCGCGTGCGGCGCTGCCCGACCCGCGACAGGATCTGCCCCGCCCCGCGATCCAGCATCCGGCCGAGCGGATTTTCCCGCAGGCGGGCCTTTGCCTTCTCGATCTGCATGACGTTGCCGATCCGCCGGTCGAGGAAGGCGCGGGTGGCCGCGTGCCCCTCGGACGTATCACCCAGCCAGTAGAGCACGGTGGAGGAATAGACCCCCGACAGCGTCGCCCGCTTGGTGTACCAGTTGTGATCGGTCGAGCGGTCGCCGAGCCCGGTCCAGATCACGTCCGCCGTGTGCCAGATCGCCTGGGCGCCATCGCCCGCATGCATCGGCAGGGCGAAGAGCGCAGCCCCACGGCGCACGGCCTCCTTCTCCGCCGCGACCAGTTGCAGACGGTGCCAGACGCTTTGCGTGATGCGCGCGGTCATGCCCCCTTGCGGCCCGTCCGGCCCCGCGATCCAGTCGGCGAGTTGCCGGTCGCCGCGATAGTGGAAGGCGAGCGCCAGATCGACAGGCCCGCGCGGAAACAGGCTGGCGGCGAGCGCGGGATCGACCCCCGAATCGGCCACCGCCCGGCGCAGCGTCTCGCCCGACCAGCCGTCGAACGGCACGTGGACCAGCGCCGCGTCCAGCACCGCGTCGCGCGCTTCGTCGTGGCGTTCACTCATGTTTTCGACCATCGAGACCTCCGATCCGCCATCCCTTCAGGGTGGACACGTAAGCATTTGCCGCTTATGTAGCACCTTCCTGCGACCAATCGAAATTCTGACCTGAAAGGTGGTGACTACAAGTGCAGGTACAGGTTCGCGACAACAACGTCGATCAGGCTCTCCGTGCCCTGAAGAAGAAGCTTCAGCGCGAAGGCGTGTTCCGGGAAATGAAACTCCGGCAACATTACGAGAAGCCCTCCGTCAAGCGTGCCCGCGAGAAGGCCGAGGCCGTCCGCCGCGCGCGCAAGCTGGCCCGTAAAAAGGCCCAGCGCGAAGGTCTGCTCTGATCGAGCGGATGCGACCGGCCGGCGTCACCCGGCTGTTGTCATTCAGGCCCCCGCCCCTCACGGTGCGGGGGTTTTCTTTTGCGGAGGGATCATGGGCACGGACGGATACCGGATCTACGCCATCGGCGACGTCCACGGGATGCTGGACGCGCTGCGCGAGGTCCACGCATGGATCGCCCGCGACCGGGCGGAGCATCCGGGGCGCGAGGTGCGCATCGTGCACATGGGCGACTACACCGATCGGGGACCGGACTCGCGCGGGGTGATCGACTGGCTCATGTCGCATGACGGGCCCGAGGTGGTGAACCTCAAGGGCAATCACGACCGGATGTTCCGCAACTATGTCGCGACCGGCGCGCAGGATGCGCGGCTCTACCGGCACAAGGGGTATCACTGGCTGCATCCGAGGCTGGGCGGGAAGGAGACGCTGGCGAGCTATGGCGTGAAGGTGCCCTCGCAGGATATCGACCTCGCCGATGAGCTGAGCCTACACGAGGCCGCGCGCGACGCCGTGCCGCAGGCGCATCTCGACTTCATCGACGGGCTGCGGCTGTCGTGGACCTGCGGCGACTACCATTTCGTCCACGCCGGCGTGGACGTGACTCGCCCGCTCGACGAGCAGGACGAGGACGACCTGTTGTGGATGCGCGAAGGCTGGATCGACTGGGACGGCGACCTGCCGCGCACGGTCGTGCACGGGCATACGGTGGTCGAGGTCGCCGAACGCTATCGCCGCCGCATCGCCATCGACACCGGCTCGGTGTTCGGCGGGGCGCTCACCTGCCTGGTGCTCGACGGGGACGAGGTCGGCACGCTGACCGGGCACAATGTCCGGCCGCTGCCCGTCCGGTCCTGATCAGGTGCGGAAGATCGCGAGGAAGATCAGCACGATGATGCAGAAGATCGCGAGGCGGATCGAGAAGGTGATGAAGCCCGCGAAGGTCTTCTCCTGCTCGGTGGTGTCCATCGAGCCGTGCTCGTGATGATGGTCGGCCATGATGCGCTCCCTCAGAATCTTTCGCCTGTCTTACAGCATCGGCATGGCTGCGCAAGTCACCCGGCGGTCTTCTCCAGCTCCTGCCCCAGGCGGAACCCGATGCGCCGGGCCGGGCTCTTCTGCCGGGGTGCAGCCGTCAGCATGACGTTGAGCTGGCTGACATGCTGGACCAGTTGCCGTTTCCCGCCGCCCGCATCGGTGCCGTAGAAGGTCACGATGTCGGGCGCGAAATAGCCGATGCCCTGGATGGTCAGCACGCCGCTTTCCGAGCCGACGAAGCCCATGCCGACCTCGTGCTCGCCGTCGAGGCTCTCCTCGAACTGTTGGATGTAGTGAATCAGCCGCTCATAGGCCCATTGCGCCGGGTTCTTTCCCTTGGCGCCGCCCATCTTCTGCGCCTGTTCCGCGTTCTCGGCGGTCGGCAGATCCTCGATATGCACCCCGCGCGCCAGGACCGCGTTCTCCGCGATCTCGGCGCTGGTGTTCACTTCGTCGTCCATAGCCATGCCCCGTCCTCCCCCAGCTCGCGCGTGACCAGACCTTCATGCCAGACATGGTTGAGATGGGCCACCGTCTCGGCCAGCGCGAGGCCGTAGGTCGCATCGTCGATGCGCCGCTTGAACAGCAGCGGGAAGCATTCGGGCGCGCGGCGGGGCTGGCGCAGGAAGTCGAGCAGGCGCGGCAGGGCCGCCTCGTGGTTCTCGATCAGCTGGCGCAGGCGTGCGGGAACACCGTGGAAGGGCCGCTTGTGCCCCGGCAGCGCGAAATGGTCGTCGGTGGCGAGCGTGGCGAGGCGCGTGCAGCTCTCGATCCATTCGGCCAGCGGGTCGGCCTCTGGCTCGGTCGGGTACACCCCTATATTGGAGGAGATGCCGGGAATGATCTGGTCGCCCGCCAGGATCAGGTCGCCCGACCACAGCGTCGCGTGCTCGGGCGCGTGGCCGTTGCCGACATGCACCTCCCAGTCCCGCCCGCCGAGGCGGATGCGGTCGCCCTGCGCGATCCGGGTGAAGCCGACCGGGATCGGATGCACCCCGTCGGCGAAGTTGAAGGGCCGCTCGGCCCGCCGCTTTTCCAGCCTCTCGGCGTCCATGCCCGCGCGGCGGTAGAAGGCCAGCGCCTCGGGCGTCGTCCGCTCCTGCACGTCGAGCGTCAGCATCCGCGCGAACAGCCACGCCGTGCGCGTCGTGATGAGCTCGCCCCCCCTGGCCTGGAACCAGCCGACGAGGCCGCAATGGTCCGGGTGGTGATGGGTCAGCAGCACCCGACGCACCGGCTTGCCTGCCAGCGGGCCGGAGAGCAGCGCCTCCCACAATGCGCGGGCCTTGGGCGTGTCGATGCCGGTATCGACCACCGTCCAGCCGTCCCCTTCGTCGAGGATATAGACGTTGACGTGGTCGAGCACCATCGGCAGCGGGATGCGGGCCCAGAGGATCCCCTCCGCCACCTCGATCACCTCGCCCGGCGCGGGCGGCTCGGCATGGGGGAAGCGGATCAGCGCCGCGCCGTCATCCGGCATCGGTCACCTCCGCCGCCGTCCGCTGCGCCAGGGTCTGCGCGAGGTCCTCGAATGCCTCCTCCGATGTCAGGGCGCTGCGCGGGATGCCGATCTTGCGACCGCCGCCATGCACCTCGAGGATGCGCGAGCCGCGGAACGCGAACCGCTCCAGCCGCTCGACCTCGCCATAGCCGATCCGCACGATGCGCCCGCCGAACGCGGTGGAGGGCGCAGCGATCCCGTCCGCATCGAGGATGACCTCTACCGCCCCCGCATGCATCCGCCGGTTCATGTGCCAGATCACGCCGACCGACACCGCGATCCCGATGGCGAAGGCCGCCAGCGGCAGCGCGCGCCCCGACAGCCCGAAGGTCGCGGGATCCAGCGCCACCAGCCCCAGCAGGATGACCACCGACACGGCGGTGCACAGCGCCACCAACAGCGGGCCGAAGGCGAGATAGGTGTAGCGGCGCGTCTCCATGTCGGTCCTTTCCGGTCGGGTCCGGACCCGGCTTACGACGCCAGCGCCTCCGCATCCAGTGCGTAGAGCGGCCCCGCCCCTTCGGTGACGGCGGCACACAGCGCCCCGGCCTGCGGCATCAGCTGGCGGATATGGAACCGGGCGAGCGCCAGGCGATCCTCGCCTCCGGCCATCGCCGCGCGCAGCAGGTAATGCCCGCCCAGCACCAGCGCGAAGGCCCGCAGGAACGGCACCGAGCCTGCGAAACGGTCGTTCGGCTCCGCCTTCACCAGCCAGTCGAGCGTTGCGGAGAGCGTCTCGCCCGCGTCCTGCAGCGCGTCGGCCAGGTCGGAATGCGCCTCCTGCGCCTCCTTGGCCGTCGCCTCGATCTCGCCCAGCAGGCCCTCGGCGGCCGCACCGCCATCCATCAGCTTGCGACCCACGAGGTCCATCGCCTGGATGCCGTTCGTGCCCTCGTAGATCCGCGTGACCCGCACGTCGCGGGCATATTGCGCCGCGCCAGTTTCCTCGACGAAGCCCATGCCGCCATGCACCTGGATGCCCAGATCCGCGACCTCCGAGCCGACATCGGTGCCGAACGCCTTGGCGATCGGGGTCAGGAACGCGCCGCGTGCCTTCCATTTCGCCGCCTTGTCGCCGTCCGTCGCCCGCGCCATGTCGAGGCTGAAGGCCGTGTCGAGGCAGATCGAGCGCGCCGCATGGGTCAGCGCCTTCATCTGCATCAGCATCCGCCGCACGTCCGCATGGTCGAGGATCGTGCCGGTGTCGCCTGCGAGGCTCTTGCCTTGCTTGCGGTCGAGCGCATAGGCCAGCGCCTTCTGATAGGCCCCTTCCGCGATGCCGAGTCCCTGCACGCCGACGCCGAGGCGGGCGTTGTTCATCATGGTGAACATCGCCGCCATGCCGCCATGCTCGGGCCCGACCATCCAGCCGGTCGCCTCCTCGAACTCCATCACGGCGGTGGGGGAGCCATGGAGACCGAGCTTATGCTCCAGGCTGATCGGCTTCAGCGTGTTCGCCACGCCGGGGTTGCCGTTCTCGTCGGGGATGAATTTCGGGACGAGGAACAGGCTGATGCCCTTGGTCCCCGCCACCCCGTCGGGCAGGCGCGCCAGAACGAGGTGGCAGATATTCTCGGCCACGTCGTGATCGCCCCAGGAGATGTAGATCTTCTGCCCCGTCACCTTGTAGGTGCCGTCGCCCTGCGGCTCGGCCTTGGTGCGCAGCGCGCCGACATCGGATCCCGCCTGCGGCTCGGTCAGGTTCATCGTGCCGGTCCACTCGCCCGAGGTCAGCTTCGGCAGGTACAGCGCCTTCAGCTCGTCGCTCGCGTGATGCTCCAGCGCCTCGATCTGGCCCTGGGTCATCAGCGGATTGAGCGCGAGGCTGAGGCAGGCGGAGTTCATCATCTCGCCCACCGCCGTCGTCAGCGTCATCGGCAGGCCCATGCCGCCGAATTCGGGATCGGCGTTCATGCCGACCCAGCCGCCCTCGGCGATGGCCTGGTAGGCTTCCGCGAAACCGGGGGAGGCGCGCACGACGCCGTTCTCCAGCCGTGCGGGCGTCAGGTCGCCGTTGCGGTTGACGGGGGCCAGCACCTCGGCCGCCAGCTTGCCCGCCTCGGTCAGGATCGCCTCGGAGGTGTCGGCGGTCGCGTCGGCGAACAGCTCGGTCTCAGCCAGCCGGTCGGCGCCGATCACCTTGTCGAGCGTGAATTGCATGTCGCGGATCGGAGGTGCATAGGTCATGGCGCGGCTCTCATCAGGGGTGTGTTGGCAGGGACGCTATGCAAACTGGACCGGACGGACAAGAAAGACGCAGCGACATGGGGGCGCACGCAACTTTGCGTCTGGCGGCGGATGCGGGCGGGATCGCGGAGGCGGCGCGCCTGCTGCGTGACGGGCGCATCGTCGCCTTCCCGACCGAAACGGTCTACGGCCTGGGCGCGGATGCAACCGATGGCCGCTCGGTGGCGAAGGTCTATGCCGCGAAGGGGCGACCCTCCTTCAACCCGCTGATCGCCCATGTCGCCGATGCGGGGATGGCCGGGGGTCTGGTGGAGATGACCGACGCCGCGCTTCGGCTGGCGGAGGCGTTCTGGCCCGGCCCGCTGACGCTGGTTCTGCCCCGACGCGGCGCGGTCTCCGACCTCGTAACCGCCGGTCTCGACACGCTGGCCGTGCGGGTGCCTGCGCAACCTGTAGCCCGCGCCCTGCTTTCCGCTGTAGGCAGGCCGGTCGCGGCTCCCAGCGCCAATCCCTCCGGCCGGATCAGCCCGACCGAGGCCGCCCACGTGCTCGACGGCCTCGATGGACGAATCGACGCGGTTCTCGACGGCGGGCCCTGCACGGTCGGGGTGGAAAGCACCATCCTCGGTTGGAAGGATGGCGTGCCGGTGCTGCTGCGCCCCGGCGGCCTGCCGGTGGAGCGGATCGAGGAAGTTCTGGGTCAGCGTGTCGCGCATCGCAGCGGCGAGGCGATCAACGCGCCCGGCCAGCTCTCCTCCCATTACGCGCCCGAGGCGGCCCTGCGCCTGAACGCCGACGCGCCCGAACCGGAGGAGACTTGGCTACGCTTCGGCGACGGCGCGTCCGACTGGTCGCTGTCGCCCACCGGCGACCTGGAAGAAGCCGCCGCGCGCCTGTTCGGCCTGCTGCGCCGCGCGGATGCCGCCGGACGCCCCATCGCCGTCGCCCCGATCCCGACACACGGGCTGGGAGCGGCAATCAACGACCGCCTCGCCCGCGCCGCCGCACCCAGACCGTAGCGCCGGACGCCTGCGGCGGGCGCGTATTTGGTGGAAGATGAAGGTTCAGCCCTCCACCTCCGCCTCGGCCTCCAGCGTCAGGGTGGAGGGCGCGGGCTTGCGCAGATCCTCGATGCTCAAGGGCTCCTTCGGGCGGGCGAGACGGTTGTCGGTGATCCAGTGCAGCCGCGTCTCTGCCCGCGTGATCGCCACGTAGGCCAGCCGCTTCCACAGTGGGACGCCAGCCTCCTCGCGCCCCATGCGCGCGGCGATGGCGAGGTCGGGAGCGAAGACCTGGACCTCGGCCCATTGCGAGCCCTGCGCCTTGTGGATCGTGCAGGCGGCCCCGTGCACGAAGGCCGCCCCCATGCGCGCGGCGGACGGGATGAACGGTTCCTCCTCGTCCGGCTTCTCGATCTTGATGATCGTGGCCGCGTTCACCTGCGGCTCCTCCGCGCCCATGACGTAGAGGCGGGAGAAGCCCGGCTTGCGCCCCTCGCCCATAAAGACGCATTGCGCGCCCTTGATGAGGCCCCGCGCCTCCAGATCGATGCGTTTCTTGCGATGCTTGAGCGGCAGCTCCACCCCGTCGCAGATCAGCGGCTCCCCTTCCATCAGCGCGAATTCCGGCGCGTCGTAGGCGCGGCGGAACGCGGTGATCAGGCGGATGCGCGTGGCGTTGCGCCAGACCAGCACGGGGGAGCGGGCCATCAGCCCCGCATCGACGCGGGGCGACAGCACCACGCGGTCGTCCCGCTCCGCCGCCTCGGCCACGGCGCGGGTGAAGTCGTGATAGCTGATTCCGGGGTCGCCCAGCGCGTGGGCGAGGTCGAGGATCGGGTTGTCCGCCTCCTGCCGGTGCACGCGGCTCAGCTCCCGCCGGCGGCTTTCAGGCAGCGCGTCGAAGACCATGCTGCCCGACTGCCCTACCGGGGCGAGCTGCGCCGGATCGCCGAACAGCACCAGCGTCGAGAAGATCTCCTTCAGATCGTCGAGCTGCCGGTCGTCGAGCATCGAGCTTTCGTCGACGAAGCCGATGTCGAGCGGATCGTCCCGCCGCTTCCACCCGGTGATGAAGTCCGAGCCGCGCAGCCCCGCCGCCGCCAGCGCGCCCGGAACGCTCGCCTGCTGGGCATAGAAGGCGGCGGCGCGATCGAGCGCCTCCTCCGTCAGCCCCTCGATGGTCGGGCGGTCGCCGTCGCCGGCCAGCCATTCGGCAATCTTCTCGTATTCGGGATCATAGACGGGCGTGTAGATGATGCGGTGGATGGTGGTCGCGGGCACGCCGCGATTGCGCAGCACGCTCGCCGCCTTGTTGGTGGGCGCGAGGATCGCGAGCGTCCGCTTGCTCGATTTCTTCCGGCTCTCCCAATCGCCCGAGATCGTCTCGACCCCCATCTCGCGCAGGGCGCGGACGAGATCGGCGAGCAGCAGCGTCTTGCCCGATCCGGCCTTGCCCAGCACGGCGAGAATCGCGGTCTTGCCGCCTTCGGCCGCCGGGGTCGTGGTGCCCTCCACCATGTCCACACCCGCCCCGGACAGCAGTTCGGAGATCGCATCCCAGGCCTCTGCCTGATCGTCGGAATAGGTGATCGCGCTCATGGCGCGACCCTAGCCGCCGCCGCCGGGGGCGACCAGCGCGAAACCGCCCCTCAGACCGCGCGCGCGACGAAGCCGCCGGGATGCCGATCCACCAGCCCGGCCAGTTCCATGTCGAGCAGAAGTCCCAGGACCTGCGGCGGCGGCACGCGCAGGGTGCGGATCAGATCGTCCTCCGCCACCGGAGCGGGCGAGATCAGGTCCAGCAGGCGCGTGCGCAGATCGTCGGGCATGGGCTGCTCCGCCAAGGGCGGGACCGGCGGCGCGCAGGCGGCTTCGGCGAAGGCATCCTGCCGGATCGGGGGCGACAGCGCCTCCGCCACGTCATCGGCGTCGCGCACCAGCGTCGCCCCCTCGCGGATCAGACGGTTGCACCCCGCCGCCCGCGCGTCGAGCGGATGGCCCGGCACGGCCATCACCTCCCGCCCCTGGTCGAGCGCCATGCGTGCCGTGATCAGCGAGCCGGAGCGCTCCGCCGCCTCCACCAGCAGGACCGCGCGCGACAGCCCTGCGATGATCCGGTTGCGCTTGGGGAAGTGCCGCGCGGCGGGTTGCAGGCCGGGCGGCGCCTCGGTCAGCAAGGCGCCCCGCTCGACGATCGCATGGGCGAGGTCGCTGTTCTGGGCCGGGTAGATCGTGTCGATCCCGCCCGCCATCACAGCGATGGTGCCGGTGTCGAGCGTGGCGGCATGGACCTCGGTATCGATGCCGCGGGCGAGGCCGGACACGGTGACATAGCCCAGCGCCCCCAGGCCCTGCGCCAGCCGCGTCGCCATCCGACGCCCCAGTGCCGAGGAATTGCGCGCCCCCACGATGCCGACGGCGTCCCGATCGGGACCGGGCAGCCGACCGCGCATCCACAGGATGACCGGCGCATCGCCGAGTTCGCCCAGCGCCGAAGGATAGCCCGGCTGACCCAGAAGCAGCAGCTCCGCCCCGGCCTGCGCGCCGTGGTCGATCTCCGCACACACCCGGTCCATATCGACGGGGCGGTATCCGCGCAGACCGCCGCGCGCGGCATGTTCGGGCAGGCGTTCGAGCGCCCGGACCGGGTCGCCATAGGTCGCGACCAGCCTGCGGAACGTCACCGTGCCCACGCGCGGACTGCGGGCCAGCGCCAGCTGCGCCAGCCGCGTCTCCGCCGATGGCGGGGCGATCGCGGGTTCGTCGAATGCGGGCACGCGCGCTCCTCCTCACCGTACCGTCCCGCGATTCGGTTAAGGAAGGCTTAAGCGGACTTGCCGATCTTCGGCTCCGTCCCGCGCAGCAGGCGCGAGATGTTGTCGCGATGCTTGAAGAAGATCAGCCCCAGCAGCAGCGTGCCCAGCCAGATCGTCGGCTCCGCCCCCGTCACGGTCAGCCAGATCGGCGTCGACAGGGCCGCCACCAATGCGGCCAGCGACGAGAAGCGGAAGACGACCGCGGTGATGATCCAGGTCAGGCAGGTCAGGATGCCCGCGGGCCAGTAGAGCGCGAGCACGATCCCGAGGAAGGTCGCCACGCCTTTCCCGCCTTTTAGCCTCAGGTAGATCGGATAGAGATGACCCAGGAACGCGCCCGCCGCCGCGATCTGCCCGGCGAGGATCCCGAAATTCGCGATGGCGATCAGTACGACCGCGGCGCCCTTCCCACCGTCGAGCAGCAGCGTCAGCGCAGCTGCGGCCTTCGATCCGGTGCGCAGGACGTTGGTCGTGCCTATGTTGCCCGACCCGATCTTACGCACGTCGCCCAGGCCCATCGCCTTGGTGATCACGAGGCCGAAGGGGATCGAGCCCACCAGGTAGGCCACGACGAACACCGCCAGCAGCCACGGCCAGGCCGAGGCGATGGCGGCATATTCGGGCAACCAGGCTCTCATGACGTTCCTTCCCCGTGCACGCGGCGGCCGCGCACCCAGGTCGCCACGACCCGGCCCTGCATCCGCCTGAGGTCATAGGGCGTGTTCTTGGACTTGGATGCAAGCGTCTCCCGGTTGAGGACGTAAGGCCTGTCGGGGTCGAACAGGATCAGGTCGGCGGGCGCGCCGGAACTCAGCCGACCGCAGCGCAGGCCCAGCAGCCGTGCGGGGTTGAGCGCCAGCTTGGCAAAGAGCATCGGCAGGTTGAGATAGCCCGCGTGCACGAGTTGCAGCGCCGCGTGCAGCAGGGTCTCCAGCGCGACCGCGCCGCTCGCCGCTTCCTCGTATGGCAGGCGTTTCGATTCCTCGTCCTGCGGGGTGTGCATCGAGGAGATGAGGTCGATCTCCCCATCCACCAGCGCGCCGATCAGGGCAAGACGGTCGGCTTCGGAGCGCAGCGGTGGCTTCACCTTGAAGAAGGTGCGGTAGTCGGCGACATCGAGCTCGTTCAGCGTCAGATGGTGAACCGAGGTGCCCGCGGTCACGGGCAGCCCGGTTTCGCGCGCACGACGCAAGGCCGGTAACGCGGCTTGCGTCGTGATCTGATCGGCATGCCAGCGCACGCCGGTCGCCTCGACGAGTGCGAGGTCACGCTCCAGCCCCATCCGTTCGGCCAGGGGGGAGACCGCGGGCAGGCCCAGCTGCGAGGCGTATTGTCCGGAGGTCATGCAGGCCCCCGCGCTCAGCACCGGCTCCTGCGGGTGGCCGATCACCAGTGCGCCGAGCCCGGCGGCATAGGTCATCGCACGGCTCAGCACCTTGGTGTCCGAGACGACCGCGTCGCAATCGGTGAAGGCGACGGCGCCCGCGTCGCCGAGGAAGCCGATCTCGGTCATCTCGCGGCCCGCGCGGCCCTTGGTCAGCGCGGCCATGGGCAGCATTCGGACGATGCAGTCATCCTCGGCCCGCTCGATCTGGAAGCGGACCATCTCGGGCGTGTCGATGACGGGGTCGGTGTCGGGGCGCGTGACCATAGTGGTCACGCCTCCGCGCGCGGCGGCCCGTCCGGCGGAGGCGAAGCTCTCCTTGTGCCGCTCGCCCGGTTCGCAGACCTTCACGCCGATATCGACGATGCCGGGTGCGAGGCAGAGGCCGCCCCCGTCCACCGTCTCGACACCGGTTTCGCGCGCGAAACCAGACACTTGCTCGGAATTCCGCAAGACTTCCTTAATCATTCCATCGGCAACAAGGACGGCCCCGCGCTTATCGGTCCCGGCCTCCGGATCGATGAGGCGAACGTCGTGGATCAGGATCATCTCGCCTGCCTTTCCTGCTGCGCCTCGCCGATCGCTGCGAGCGCGGCCACGATCTCCTCCTCGGACAGCATGTCGAGGCGCAGCCCATCGACCGCGGCTTTCCTCTTGTTCTTGGTGTTCGTCGACATGTCCGAGCGGCGGGGCGGTTTCGGCCCGATGAGGATCTGGTCCACGAGGCGCACCACCTTGGTCGATGGGGTCAGGGGATAGCGGTCGACCTTGGGGAAGGAGCCCATGCGCTGCTCGATCACGAACCGGTCGGTGACGGCGTAGATCGTATTCTGGCGACAATAGCGGTCCCAGAAATGGATGCCGATCATCATCCAGAGACCCATCGCGACGAAGGGCAGTCCGAACAGGCTGAAGAGAAGAGGTGCGTTGCCGTAGATCGCCAGCGACATCCACAGGATCGAGAAACCGGCAAAGAACGTCGAGAAGAGGAGACCCGGCAGACCGCCCGTCGGCTTGAGCGACCAGCGGTCGGACGGACGGGCCTGCCATAGCAGGCGTTCGGAGGGCGCGATCACGCCGCGCCATAGATCGCGGTCCTCATCGAGCAGGTTCGGGTCGGGAGACGGATCCACGATGGGCGCGCCGTCATCCTCCGCCCCGCGCAGCAGGACGAGCCGCGACAGGACTCCATCCGGGTCGTCGAGCCGCGACAGCCTGACACCGTCGCGTCGGCCGACATCTCCGCCGATCTTCGCCCTCATGAAATCGCCGACCGGATGGTGCGGGCGCGGGTTGTGACCGATCAGCACATCGTCGCCTTCGCGCCTGATCGGGGTTTCCGGCCCAAAGGAGCAGGCCTCCAGCCGCCCACCCCAACTGCGGTTCGACACGATTGCGCGCCGGTCGGTGACGGCGAAGCGGGTCCGGGGGCTCTCGATGAAATCGAGAAGCGGGGGGAGGCCGAACCAGGCGAAGCCCGCTGCCAATCCCGTCAGGATCCCGACCTGGGGCAAGCCGACCAGCGCGGCCATGATCACGGCGCCGAAGAGACCGCCGAGCACCTTGGTCGCCAGAACGATCTCGGACGGGGTGATGCCGCCGGTCGGCGCACCTTCCCACTGGATCGCCTCGCCTTCGCGAAGCTGCCCGAGCCAGAGAGGCGTCGCGTCGAACCGGGCGGCGAGCGGGTCTACCGGCTCCCCCGCCCGAGGATGTCTGGCCTTCGGTGGGGGCGGTGTCACTACGTCTGGCGCGCGCTGCGAAACCTCTTCTATCACCCACGGGTTCAGATCCGAAAGCGGCTCCATTGTCCGCGCGGACAGGTCCGATTCCGACGGCAACGGCTCGGTGATCGGTGCCTCTACAGGGGGCACGGCGGGCGGTTCGACAACCGGGGGAGGTGCGAGCCCCGCATCGTTTGCGATGGGCTGAGACGCCCGGCTCGCCTCCTCGACCGGCGCTGCAATTGGCGGTGCGGTAGTTTTCGCAGGCGGGGCCGGTCGGCGATCACGCACGACCGGCGGTTCCGGCGTCTTCGCCACGGTCGGCGTGGGTGAAGCCGTGCGAGGTGGCCGTGAGGCGGCAGGCTTCGGTGGCGCCTTCTGGTTCGGTGGCACCGTGGGCCGCAATGGTTGCGGCGCGGGTTTCGGCCGCCCGCCCTTCGGTCCGAACTTGCGGCTGATCGCGTGGCCGCCGGGAATGCGGGGTTTGTCGCTCATCCCCGCGCCTCCGCCAGCAGCTCGAGCACGGCCATGCGCACGGCGACTCCCATCTCTACCTGCTCCTGGATCACGGAGCGGTTGATGTCGTCCGCGATCTCTCCGTCGATCTCCACCCCGCGGTTCATCGGGCCGGGATGCATGACGATGGCGTCGGGTTTCGCGTGCTCGAGCTTGGCCGCGTCGAGTCCGAAACGATGGAAATACTCCCGCTCGGACGGGATGAAGCCACCATCCATGCGTTCGCGTTGCAGGCGCAGCATCATCACGACGTCGGCGTCGCGCAGGCCCTCGGCCATGTCGTCCGTCACCTCGACGCCGAAGCGGTCGATGCCTGCGGGCATCAGGGTGCGCGGGCCGACGAGGCGGATGCGGTTCTCCATCTTGCCCAGCAGCATGATG
Organism: Roseobacter sp. HKCCA0434; assembly: GCF_032464675.1. Classification (NCBI taxonomy): domain Bacteria; kingdom Pseudomonadati; phylum Pseudomonadota; class Alphaproteobacteria; order Rhodobacterales; family Roseobacteraceae; genus Roseobacter; species Roseobacter sp. HKCCA0434. The sequence goes on along the minus strand of NZ_JAWDKL010000010.1, from coordinate 58,528 downwards.
TTCGAGCGCGCCACGCGGCTGTGCGCGATGTCGCCGCAGATGGCGATGGTCAGGCGCTGCAACCGGCCCTTGCGGCGGCGGATGGTCAGCGCATCGAGCAGGGCCTGCGTAGGGTGCTCGTGCCGCCCGTCGCCTGCGTTGACCACGGCGCAGTTGACCTTTTGCGCCAGAAGCGCGACCGCGCCGGAATTGGGGTGGCGTACGACCAGCAGGTCGGGGTGCATGGCGTTGAGCGTCAGGGCGGTGTCGATCAGCGTCTCGCCCTTTTTGATGCTGGAGGCCTGCATCGCCATGTTCATCACGTCCGCGCCCAGACGCTTGCCCGCGATCTCGAAGCTCGCCTGCGTGCGGGTCGAGTTCTCGAAGAACATGTTGATCTGGGTGAGCCCGGCCAGCCGGTCGGAGCGGGCCGCCGGGCCGTCCTGCGTGGTGGCGTAGCCGTCGGCGCGGTCGAGGATCGTGCGGATGTCGTCGGGCGTCAGAGCCTCGATTCCCAGAAGATGCCGGTGTGAGAACATTGCCGCCCCGCCTTGCTGCGCCCCGGTTATGGCAGGGGGTGTGCGCGCTCGCAAGCGCGGGGCGCGGGGGGATTTTCGCCCGTTCGGGCGGGGCGATGGGTGAGCCTGTCCACATCCGTAAGATTTTCACGATATCGCTCGCCTTCAGGTTGTGCCTCGCGCTGGCGCGGGGCTATCGTGGGGCGCAGGATCAGAGGCGAGGTCTCGGCAAGAAGGCCTGTCTGAACAACGACTCGAACGGGAGGAACGGGAATGCGGTGGTATTCGATCGGTCTGGTGCTGGCGCTGGGGGCGGCGGGAGGGGCCGCCGCACAATGCGATCCGGGGGAGGAGCGTATCCGCTTCAGCCACGTGACGGCGGAGACGGGACATCCCAAGGGCGAGGCGGCGCTGCTGCTTGCCCAGCGCATCAACGAGGACCTCGACGGGCGCGCCTGCATGGAGGTCTATCCACGCTCCAGCCTGTTCAACGACGACGACGTATTGCCCGCCATGTTGCGCGGCGAGGTGGAGATGGCGGCGCCGTCCCTCTCGAAGTTCGGGGCCTATACCAGCCAGCTGCAGGTCTTCGACCTGCCCTTCCTGTTCGAGGACATCCTCGCGGTGGAGGAATTCCAGTATTCGCCCGAGGGCGCGGCGCTGAAGCTGTCGATGGAGGGCGAAGGCCTGATCGGGCTGGAATTCTGGCACAACGGCATGAAGCAGTTCTCGGCCAACCGCCCGTTGCAGATGCCGGGCGATGCGGAGGGGCTGGTGTTCCGCATCCAACCCTCCGCCGTGCTCGACGCGCAGATGCAGGCGCTGGGGGCCGAAGGCGTGCCGATGCCGTTCAGCGCGGTCTACGACGCGCTGGAGGCGGGCGAGGTCGACGCGCAGGAGAACACCTGGTCCAATATCTACACGCAATCCTTCCACACGGTGCAGGACGGCGTGACCGAGAGCAATCACGGGATCATCGACTATCTGGTCGTGACGTCCGCCGACTGGTGGAACGGGCTCGACGCGGGCCTGCGCGACGACATCGCGCAGATCCTGCTGGAGGTGACGCATGAGCGGAACCGCTTCGCCTTCGAGCTGGGCGAGCTCAACAAGATCCGGGTGCGCCAGGACGGCAGCACCATCCGCGCGCTGAGCGAGGAGGAACGTGCCGCCTGGGTCGCGGCACTCGCGCCCGTGTGGGACCAGTTCCGCGGCGAGATCGGGGACGATCTGATCGCGGCGGCGGAGCGTGCCGAGGGGGGCATCTGACGCGCGGGCTTCCGCAGGGCAACCTGCGGAAGCCCGCGCATCGCCGCCGAAAAATGCGTGAGGGGGACGGGGCGTGCCGATGTGGCACGCCCCTTGCATTTCGGTCCTTTTGATTGTCGTGACGCGTGTGTTGGGGGCCACCCGGAGCAACGGCAGTTTTCGGGAGGACGAGAGATGCCATTCAAGGCACGAGCGTGGGCCGCAGCGCTGATCGCGGCAATCGGGACGGGTGCGCCGGTCACGGCGCAGGAAACGACTTGGCAGGTCTCGCTGTGGGGGGCGCCGCGCGCGTTCACCGAGCATGTGGAGTTCCTCGCTCGCAGCGTGCGGCTGCGCACCGGGGGCGATTTCATCATCGAGATCGACTATGGCGGGCTGTCCTCGAACCGCGAAAATCTCGACGGCATTCGGGCGGGGGCGTTCGAGATGGCGCAATTCTGTGCGGGCTATCACCCCGAGAAGAACCGCGCGATCACGGCGCTGGAGCTGCCGTTCCTGGGCATCCGCACCCTGGAGGAGGAGTTGGCGGCGTCGCGCGCGCTCTACGCCCATCCGGCGGTGGAGGCGGAGATGGCGGAATGGAACGCGCGGCTGCTGATGCCCTCGCCCCTGCCGCAATACAACCTGGTCGGCGGTGGCGTTCCGCCGGAGGGTCTCGACTGGCTCGACGGACGTTCGATCCGGGCGACGGGCGGGATCGGGCGTGCACTGGCACTGTTCGGGGCGGAGCCGGTGTCGCTGACCGCGGATGAGACGCGCGCGGCGATGGAGGACGGCACGCTCGATGCGGTGGCCTTTGCGCAGCACGCGCATTTCAGCTTCGACACGATCTCGCTGGCGCGGTGGTGGACGACCAATCTGGATCCCGGTTCGGTCAACTGCCCCGTGGTGGTGAACGAGGATGCGCTTGCCGCGCTGAGCGAGGAACACCGCGCCGTTCTGCTCGATTCCGCAGACCGGGCGATGGATCACTACCTTGCCAACTATGGCGACCTGATCCTGAAGTGGAACGAGGTGCTGGAAGTGTTCGGCATCGAGCAGGTCGCCCTGCCCGAGGCGGAGCTGGAAAGGCTGGCCTCGGGCGCCGCGGATGTCCGCGCGCAATGGGTTGCCGACCGCACGGCCGAGGGCCTGCCCGCGCAAGAATTGCTGACCACGATCGAGGACGCGCTGAGGGATCATCGGACCGGCGGTTTCTGACCGCTCCCTCGCGCCGCGGCGGTGGGTCGGGGGGCCCGTCGCCGCAACCTGCCGGGGCGGCGGGGTGCTCTCCCCGCCTCGCCGTCCCGTCCGGCAGCCCCCGTTGACACTGGACGGAGCTGCACCCATTTTCCCCGCTCAACGCGGACATCCACGTCCTCGAGGGGGTTCACACATGCCAGTCGTAGTCGTCGAGAGCCCAGCCAAGGCCAAGACCATCAACAAGTATCTCGGCAACGACTTCACCGTCCTCGCCTCCTACGGCCATGTGCGCGACCTGCCGCCCAAGGACGGCTCGGTCGACCCGGACGACAATTTCGCGATGACCTGGGAGGTGGCGACCGCCTCGCAAAAACACGTGAAGGCGATCGCCGACGCGCTGAAGAGCGACGACAAGCTGATCCTCGCGACCGACCCCGACCGCGAGGGGGAGGCGATCTCCTGGCATTTGCAGGAGGCGCTGACCAAGCGGCGGGCGATCAAGAAAACGACGGCGGTGGAGCGGGTGGTCTTCAACGCCATCACCAAGTCCGCCGTGACCGAGGCGATGAAGAACCCCCGCCAGGTCGACATGGAACTGGTGGAAGCGTACCTGGCGCGGCGTGCGCTGGACTACCTCGTGGGCTTCAAGCTGTCGCCGGTGCTGTGGCGCCGCCTGCCGGGCGCGAAGTCGGCGGGCCGCGTGCAATCGGTCGCCCTGCGCATCATCGTCGAGCGGGAGATGGAGATCGAGGCGTTCCGGCCCCGCGAGTACTGGAGCGTCAAGGCGCTGCTGGAGACGCCGCGCGGGCAGACGTTCGAGGCACGGCTGACGGCGCTCGGCGGCAAGAAGCTCGACCGCTACGACATCGCCACCGGCGAGGCGGCGGAGCTGGCGGTGGCGGCGATCCAGAGCCGCGACCTGAAGGTCCAGAGCGTCGAGGCGAAGCCCGCGACGCGCAATCCGGCCGCCCCGTTCATGACCTCCACGCTTCAGCAGGAGGCGAGCCGCAAGTTCTCCTGGGGTGCGCGCCAGACCATGCAGGTGGCGCAGCGGCTCTATGAGGCGGGCTACATCACCTATATGCGGACGGACGGCATCGACATGGCGCCCGAGGCCGTGACAGCCGCGCGCGACGCGATCGGCGCGCGCTACGGCGCCGAGTACGTGCCGGGCGAGGCACGCATCTACAAGAACAAGGCGAAGAACGCGCAAGAGGCGCACGAATGCGTGCGACCCACCGAGATGACCCGCGCGGCGGACGACCTGCCGGGCGGCGTGGAGGCGGATCAGCGCAAGCTCTACGACCTGATCTGGAAGCGGACCATCGCGAGCCAGATGGCGAGCGCGCGGCTGGAGCGGACGGCGGTCGAGGTCGGTTCCCCAGACGGGGAGATCGTGCTGCGCGCGACGGGTCAGGTCGTGACCTTCGACGGGTTCCTGAAGGTTTACGAGGAGGGGCGCGACGACGTCGAGGACGAGGATTCGAAGCGCCTTCCCCAGATCATGGAAGGCGATATCATTGAGCATTGCATTGATGGGTTGCACGACGCCTTCGAGGCCCTGCACAAAGATGGCAAAGTTCATGAGATCGAAATTCTTGATGCACGGGGCGGTATGGCGCGTTCGCCTTATGCAGTCATCGACGTGCGGCACGCCATTATGGGCCAGCAGCATTTCACTCAGCCGCCGCCCCGGTATACCGAGGCCACTCTGGTCAAGCGGATGGAGGAGCTCGGCATCGGGCGGCCCTCGACCTATGCCAGCATCGTCACGACGATCCAGGACCGCGACTATGTCCGCAAGGAGAAGAACCGCCTGATCCCCGAGGACAAGGGGCGGCTGGTCACGGCCTTCCTCGAGAACTTCTTCCGGCGCTATGTCAGCTATGACTTCACGGCGAAGCTGGAGGAGGATCTCGACCACGTCTCGGCGGGAGATGCCGACTGGCACAAGCTGCTGGAGCGGTTCTGGCAGGACTTCAAGGTCGCGCTCGACGAGACGATGGACCTGTCGATCACCGAGGTGCTGGAGAAGATCAACGAGGTGCTCGAACCGCACCTGTTCCCCGCCAAGGAGGATGGCAGCGATCCGCGCCTGTGCCCGAACTGCGGGCAGGGGCGGCTGTCGATGCGCACCGCGCGGTCGGGCGGGGCGTTCATCGGCTGCTCCAACTATCCCGAGTGCCGCTACACCCGCCCGCTCGCCGGAGAGGTCGAGGGCGGCGACGTGGCGGGTCCGGACGGCAAGCTGCTGGGACATGATGACGAGGGCGTGCCGGTGACGCTGCGCACGGGCCGGTTCGGGCCCTACGTGCAGCTCGGTGAGCCAACCGAGGAAGCGCCGAAGCCCAAGCGGGCGAGCATCCCCAAGGACACCGACCTTGAGAAGGTCGACCTTGCGATGGCGCTGCCGCTGCTGGCCCTGCCGCGCTTCATCGGCAAGCACCCGGATGGTGGGGATATCGAGAGCAATATCGGCCGGTTCGGACCCTACGTGATGCTGACCGAGCCGCTGGCCGAGGACGCGCCCAAGAGCGCCAAGCCCAAGAAGGTCTATGCCAACCTCTCCGACCCCGAGGAGGTGCACACGATCGGCCTGAACCGCGCCGTCGACCTGATCGAGCACAAGAAGGCCAATCCCGGCCGCCGTGCCGCGGCGGCAGAGCCGCTGAAGGAACTGGGCGAGCATCCCGCGGGCGGGCCGGTCAACGTTATGAAGGGGCGCTACGGCCCTTACGTGAAATACGACAAGGTCAACGCGACCATCCCCAAGGACGTCGACCCGCAGGACGTGACGCTGGAACAGGCGCTGGTCTGGATCGAGGAGAAGGCCGCGACCAAGCCCAACAAGAAGGCCCCGGCGAAGAAGAAGCCCGCGGCCAAGAAGGCGACGGCGAAGAAGCCCGCCGCCAAAAAGAAGGCTGCCGACTAGAATCGGCGGGAAACCGCCGCATCTATGCCTTCGCGAAAGGCCAGCGAGTGGCCGGAGGGCACATGACCACGATCCAGATCGGCAAGGGGGCGTTCACCGTGCAGAACGCCGCGTATCGGCATGAGCCGGTGAGCCCGCTATTGCCGCAGCTTCAGGGCGAGGCCCTGGCGCGCGCCGTGCTGCACGTGCCGTTGCGCTTCGGCATGGGGGAGTGGGACTGCCGCGGCCTCGACGGGCGATCCGATGCGGAGAAGGGTCAGGCCATGCAGGCCTTCGCCCGGCGCGCGCGGGCGACGCATTGGCTGAAGCACCAAGCGGCGGTGCGCGGCGAGACAGGCATGGACCTCAGCCCCGGATCGGTCGAGGAGCTGTGGCGGCGGCTGGAACGCTTTACCGGATTGCCGCGCGAGGGCGTCGATCGCTGGCTGCACGCGACCTTCGGCACGCCGCGCCACCATCCCGACCTTGTGCCGTGGCTGGCAAGGCTGATGCCCGGCCACCGCTTCGGGCTGACCCTGGGGCTGATGCCGCTGGTCATCGCGCTGCGGCCCGAGGGTGACGACCTGCCCAAGGGCACGATGCTGGTCCTGACGGTGCTGGTCGATGCGCTCTACCACGCGGGCATCGCGGGACGCTGCGGAATCCCTGACCGGCCGGTGCCCGCATTGCTGCCGCTGCGTGGGCTTGCAGGCACCACCGCCGATGCGAAACGCTGGTCGCTGAACGTGGCGAAGCTGACTGCGCGTCACGACCCGCTGCTGAACCGCGCGATCGCGATCCTGCGGCGCGGCTGAGGGAATGTGCGACATCCTGTCGACGTCACGGAACCGTGAAGCGGTCCAGCCGTTGATCGCACCTAAGGCATTTAAGCTTGAAAGGATTTCATCATGGCCATGTCGAGCCTCAAAGACATCTACATCGACCAGATGCAGGACATCTACAGCGCCTGCAAGCAGTCGAAAGACGCGACCCAGAAGCTGCACGACGCGGCGACCGATTCCGAACTGAAATCGGCCCTCAAGGCCGGTGTCGAAGGGATCGAGCAGGGCATGTCGACCCTCAGCGAGATCATCAAGGGTCACGGCGAAGATCCGACCGACGAATTCTGCAAGGGCATGGAAGGCCTGGTCAAGGAAGTGCATGCGCACGTCCTCGACACGGACTTCACCGATGACGACGTGCGCGACGCGATGATCATCACGCAGTATCAGCGCATGGCGCACTACGCGATCGCCGGCTACGGCTGCTGCAAGGCCTTCGGCAAGCGCCTGGGCCAGGACGACGACGTGACGAAGCTCGACAAGTGCCTCGACGCTTCCTACGACGGCGACAAGCACATGACCGAGATCGCGACACACGGCATCAACAAGGCCGCTGCCGCGTAAGGACCATCATGGTCCAAGTCTTCGCGCCCCGTTCGCCATCCGGCGGGCGGGGCGCACTCGTGTCCGGGTGACGGGCGTGCTAGAGCAGTCGGTATGAAAGATTTTCCCAGTAAAGAGCAGATCCTCGACTTCATCCGCGAGAACCCCAATGCCTCGGGCAAGCGGGAGATCGGGCGCGCCTTCGGCATCAAGGGCTCCGCCCGCGTGGAGTTGAAGCGCGTGCTGCGCGAGATGGCCGAGGAAGGCCTGATCGAGAAGGGCCGCAAGCAGTTCCGCAAAGCGGGCGAACTGCCGCCCGTCACCGTGCTGCGCGTGCTGGAGCCCGATGCCGATGGCGACCTGTGGGCCGAGCCGCAGGTCTGGGAGAGCGACGAGTTGATCCCGCGCGTCTCGATCGCTCCGGGCAAGGGCGAACATGCCGTGGGTCCTGGTGATCGGGCGCTGGTCAAGATCGACCGGGGCGCGCAGGGCTATTACGGCAAGGTGATCCGCAAGCTCGGCTCCGGCCCCGCGAAGATCATCGGCATCTTCCGCCAGGCCGATTTCGGCGGGCGCATAAGCCCGGTGGACAAGAAGGCGGATCGCGACTGGATCGTGGCGCCGGGCGACCGCGCGGGTGCGCGCGACGGAGAGCTGGTCGAGGCCGAGCAGATCGGGCGCGGCGGGCGGCAGGGGCTGCCCAAGGCGAAGATCGTGGCGCGGCTGGGCGATCCTGCCGCCCCGCGTGCCGTCAGCCTGATCGCGATCCACGAGCACGGCATCCCCGACGCCTTTCCCGACGAGGTGGTCAAGCAGGCGATCAAGGCGAAGCCGGTCAGCCTCGGCACCCGCGAGGACCTGCGGCACCTGCCGCTGATCACCATCGACCCCTCTGACGCGCGCGACCACGACGATGCCGTGGCGGCGGAGGCGGATACCGACCCGGCCAATCCGGGCGGGCATATCGTCTGGGTCGCCATCGCCGATGTCGCCCATTACGTCACCCCCGGCTCGCCGCTGGATCAGGAGGCGCGCAAGCGCGGCAACTCCACCTATTTTCCCGACCGCGTGGTGCCGATGCTGCCCGAGGAGCTGTCGGGCGACCTGTGCTCGCTGCACGAAGGGGTCGACCGGCCCTGCATCGCGCTGCGTATGGTGCTGGGCGCAGATGGGCAGCGGCGCGGCCATCGCTTCACCCGCGCGCTGATGCGCTCGCCCGCGTCCCTGTCCTACGAGGAGGCGCAGGCCGCCATCGACGGCGAGGTGTCGGAGCGGACGGACCCATTGCTCGACTGGGTGCTGCGCCCGCTCTGGTCCGCCTATGCCGCCGCGCGCCGCGCGCGAGAGGTGCGCGCGCCGCTGGAACTGGATCTGCCGGAGCGCAAGATCGTGCTGGACGAGGCGGGACAGGTCACCTCCGTCGCCTTCCGCGACCGGTTCGACGCGCACAAGCTGATCGAGGAGTTCATGATCCTCTCCAATGTCTGCGCCGCCGAGACGCTGGAAAAGAAACGCCGGCCCTTCCTCTACCGAGTGCACGAGGAGCCGTCCCCGGCCAAGCTCGATGCGCTGCGCGAGGTCGTGGACAGCGTCGGCATGGTGCTGGCCAAGGGGCAGGTCCTGAAGACCCGGCATCTCAACGCGCTCTTGGAACAGAGCGCGGGGCAGGATCATGCGGAGATGATCAACCTGTCGGTGCTGCGCTCGATGATGCAGGCCTATTACTCGGCCGAGAATTACGGGCATTTCGGGCTGGGGCTGGCCCGTTACGCGCATTTCACCTCGCCCATCCGCCGCTATGCAGACCTGATCGTGCACCGCGCGCTGATCTCGGCGCATGGCTGGGGCGATGACGGGCTGTCGCCGCAGGACGTGGAGCGGCTGGAGCAGACGGCGGAGCATATCTCGACCACGGAGCGCCGCTCGATGCTGGCCGAGCGGGACACGACGGACCGCTACCTCGCCGCCTACCTGTCGGAGCGGGTGGGGTCGGAATTCGACGCCCGCATCTCCGGCGTCGCGCGGTTCGGGCTGTTCGCGAAGCTGGAGGAGACGGGCGCGGACGGCCTGATTCCGATCAGTCGGCTGGGGCAGGAATATTGGCGGCACGATGCGGAGGCGCAGACGCTGACCGGCGATCGCTCGGGCCGGGTGATCGGGCTGGGAATGGAGGTCCGCGTGCGGCTGGAGGAGGCGGTTCCCGTGACGGGCGGGCTGATGTTCGAGCTGCTGTCGGTCGAGGATCGCGCCATGCCGCAAGGCCGCACAGGCCCGCGCAAGGGCAGCCCGAAGCGCAAGCAGGTGAAAGGCCGGATCAAGCGCAACAAGAGCCGTCGCGGCTGAGACGCTTGCCTCGGCGGGCAGGCTGGGCCACCAAGGGTCGGCCCCTGCTTCGAGGAGTTGCACGATGACCACCACCACGCCGCCCGGTGTTCCGAAGCCTGCGGGCATGGGTGTGATCTACGGCGCGCTCGGTGCGGTGCTGCTGCTGATCGGCGCGGTGGTCGTTCTGGTGGAGAGCGCGGCACCGGGTGTGGAAGGGCGGCCTTCGCCCGCGGTGGCGAATCGACAGGTGATCGAGGCGGATGGCGAGCATACCGATCCGGCCCCCGCGCCCGAGGCGACACCGCGCGCGGAAGCGGAGGCCGAACTAGCGCAGGCGGGCGCTTCCGAAACGGTCTCCGTCGGCGAGGTCATTGCGCCCCCTGTCGTCGATCAAACCGAAATCGAACCGGACGATCGGGCCGCGGCGCCGCAGACTGCCTTCGTTCCGCGCAGCGCTGTCCCTCGGCCCGAATTCATCTTGCCGTCACAGAGTGGAATGCTCGTCGCGATCGGCGCTTGGAACCTGCTTCTGATCGGGACCGAAGCGGAGACGTTGAGCGCGATCACCCTGCCGGACGGGACCGGGCTGGTCGAATGTTCGAACGGTACGCATCCGGGGATGCTGCTCCTCACCGATCCATCGGCGCGGTTGCATCAGGCCGGACTGTGCTCGCGGCTGGCGGCGCTGACCCGACCGGAAGAGATGCGCGCGCGGTTCAGTGCGATGCGCGACCGCGCCATCGCACAGCATCTGATCGAAGCGATGCGACCCGACGCGGCCGATGGGTTGATCGGACTGCTGGGCAGCGACCGGGATGTGAACGAGGTCGTGGCGATCCTGGACGAACGGGTCGAGGCCGGGCAAATGCAATTGAATCATGCGCAGGGTTATATCCGGCTGTTCGCGGCCAGTGTCGGCGTGGGCGGCGACGCGATGGCGAACCGGATCGAGGGCGGCGGCGCGCTGCCGCTGGGCCTGCGCCAGGCGCTGCGCGACCCGGTCGGCTACTAGTCCTTTACCGCGCGGATCAGCTTGCGCTCCAGCACGCGCAGGACGGATTTCAGGTCGTGGCCGCGTTTCAGGATGCGACCATCCATGCCGATGACGGCGTATTGCCCCTGCGCCCGCGCCAGCTTGGGCCGCTTCTCGATACGGTAGAGCGGATGTTCCGCCGTGCGGCGGAAGATCGAGAAGATGGCGACCTCCCGCAGGTTGGACATGCCGTAGTCGCGCCATTCGCCCGCGGCGACCATGCGGCCATAGAGCGAGAGGATCACCGCAAGCTCGGTCCGGTGAAAGGCCACGATCTCGGTCGAGGGGCGGGCGGCGCCGATGGGGGTCACGATCGTCATGCCTGCGAGTGTGCCGCGACAGCGCCGGGCGGGCAAGTCGCGCATGATTGTGGCGGCCCTGCCCCGATCTTTCCCAGCCTCTGCCGCAATTCGGACCCAACGCGGCCATCATGGTGGGCGACAAGGGACCTGCATCGCACGGGGCGGTCCACATTCATGCCCCCAAACTGAATTCGGGACGAACCGGGCGATGCACCCCTCCCCCTCATTGGCAAGCCTTCGCGCAGGCGCTACCCCTTCTCGGGACAGACATGCGAGGAGAGATCATGCGCGACTTTCACCTGCCCGGCCGCTCCGCCGTCTTCGCCACGAACGGTATGTGCGCGACCTCCCACCCGCTGGCCGCGCAGATCGCGGTCGAGACGCTGAAACGCGGCGGCAATGCGGTCGATGCCGCGATCGCGGGCGCGGTTCTGCTGGGCGTGTGCGAGCCGCAGATGACCGGCCTGGGCGGTGACATGTTCGCGCTGGTGTCGCAAGGGGACGAGGTGCACGGGCTCAACGCGTCGGGGCGGGCGCCTGCGGGGTTCGATGCCGCTGCGCTGCGCGAAGCCGGGCACGACGCGGTGCCGGTCTATTCCGCCCATGCGGTCACGCTACCCGGTGCGGTCGATGGCTTCGCCACGTTGGCGGAGCGGTTCGGCAAGCTGGGGCTGGGTGACGCGCTGGGGCCGGTCATCCCCTATTTCGAGGACGGTGTGCCGGTCGCACCGCGCGTGGCCGATGACTGGGCGAAGGCCAAGCACCTGTCGGGCGAGGGGCGACGGCACTTCCTCGTCGACGGCACGGCCCCGGCCTCCGGGACCCGCTTCGCGCTGCCCGGTCAGGCGGAGGTTCTGCGCCGGATCGTGGCGAACGGGCGCGCGGGCTTCTACGAAGGCGAAGTTGCCGAGGACATGGTCGCGTCCTTGAACGCGCTCGGTGCCTCGCACACGCTCGACGACTTCGCCGCGACGTCTTGCGACTGGGTGCAGCCGATCAGCGGCACCTATCGCGGGGTGGAACTGGTGGAGCTGCCGCCCAACGGGTCGGGTGCGACGGCGCTCCTGATCCTGAAGATGCTGGAGCGGTTCGACATCGCCGCGATGGACCCGCTGGGGGCCGATCGCGCGCATCTGGAGGCGGAGGCGGCGAAGCTCGCCTATGACGCGCGCAATCGCTTCATCGCCGACCCGGATCACACGACGCGGCTCGACCACATGCTGTCGGAGGAGTTGGCGGCGCCGCTCGCGGGCCTGATCGACATGGAGAAGGTGCTGCCCGCCCCCGCCCCGCTTGCGGAGGAGGTCCACAAGGACACGATCTACATCACGGTGGCGGATGGCGACGGCATGGCCGTCAGCCTGATCTACTCGGTCTTCCATTCCTTCGGCTCGGGCCTCGCGTCCACCCGGTTCGGGATCGGGTTCCAGAACCGCGGCGCGGGCTTCAACCTGACCGAGGGACATCCGAACGAGGCGGGGCCCGGAAAGCGGCCAATGCACACCATCATCCCCGCCATGCTGCGCCGGGAGGGCCGGGTGGAGATGCCCTTCGGCGTGATGGGCGGGGCCTACCAGCCCAACGGGCACGCGCGGGTCGTCAGCAACATGGTAGATTTCGGAATGCACCCGCAGGCCGCGATCGACACGGCCCGCAGCTTCGGCGCGCTGGGACCGATGGAACTGGAGAACGGCTACCCCTCCGCGGTGTGGGACGCGCTGCGCGCCAAGGGCCATGAGGTGAAGGAGCCCGAGACCGCCATCGGCGGCGCGCAGGCGATCCGCATCCGCGAGGACGGTGTTCTGGAAGGGGCGAGCGACCCGCGCAAGGACGGCTGCGCGCTGGGGTACTAGTGCGCGCCCAGCGCCAGCCGGTAGCGCCCGTTTTCGAGCGTGCCGAACATGTCGCCGATCTCTGGGTGATCCACCGGCTCGCCCGTTTCGTCGCGGAGCAGGTTCTGCTCCGACACGTAGGCGATGTAGTAGCTCGTCTCGTTCTCGGCGAAGAGGTGGTAGAACGGCTGATCCTTGGCCGGACGGTGATCCTCCGGGATCGACTGGTACCATTCCTCGGTATTGTCGAATTCGGGGTCCACGTCGAAGATCACGCCGCGAAACGGGTGGATTCGGTGTCGCACCACCTGACCGATCGAAAATTTCGCTTCTCTGACCTGCATTTGCGCCACCCTTTAACCTGTCTTGCGCTATAGGACGTGCCCCATGGCCTGTCCAGTCACGCTGCCCCTGTGATCGCGGTTGCGTGATTGGCGACAAATGGGCGGACAGGGGCCGGAAGTTGCGTTATCGTGACGCCCAAGACCCCAAAAACGGGCGAAACCGAGCAGCGACAGTCGATTACAGGTGACGATATGAGGATGACAGGACTGGTCCGTCTGGCGGGCGCGATCGCGCTATGCCTTCTGGCGGCATGTGGACGCAACGAGCCGGAGGTCGCGCGTCCCATCGGTAACGAGATCCCGCCCAGCAATACGCTCAACATCTGCGCGATCTTCGCGGAGAAGCCGCATTGGCGGCGCGACATGGAGGTCGCCTCGGCCAAATGGGGCACGCCCGTCGAGGTGATGATGGGCATCATGTGGCGCGAGAGCCGGTTCCGCCAGCATGCGAGCCCCGGAACATCGTCCGCCTATGGCTACAGCCAGGCGATCAACGGCACCTGGGCCTGGTATCAGGACGCGACCGGCAATCATGCGGGCGACCGGACGCGGTTCTCGGACGCCGCGGACTTCATCGGCTGGTACATGAACGAGACGCTGAAGCAGAACGGCCTGTCCTTCTACGACAGCTACGCGCAGTACCTCGCGTATCACGAGGGACATAACGGTTTCCGCCGCGGGACGTACTGGGAAAAGGACTTCCTGCTGCGCGCGGCAGGTGAGGTGCGCACGATGGTCGAGGTCTATCGCACGCAGCTCAACGCCTGCCCCAGCCGTATGGTCTGACCCGGCTTCGTTGACAATCGGCATCGGAATGACTTTCTGATGCGGGTTGGGAAACGGAGGAGCCGATGGATCGTCTGGCGGAAATGGAAGCCTTCATCGCGGTGGTAGACCAGGGCGGCTTCACCGATGCGGCGCGCAAGCTGGGAATATCCAAGAGCGCGATCTCCAAGCATGTGTCCTCGCTGGAGGCGCGGCTGGGCGCGCGCCTTCTGAACCGCACCACGCGGCGCGTCAGTCCGACCGAGATCGGCCTCGCCTATTACGACAAGGCGGGGCGCGTGCTGTCGGAGGCGGGGGACGCCGACGCGATGGTCACGTCGATGCAGTCGGAGCCGCGCGGGGAATTGCGCCTGTCGGTGCCCGTCGGCTTCGGCACCACGCATGTCTCGGAGGCGGTGGCCGAATTCCTGCTGCAATACCCCGAGGTCTCGATCCACATGGTCATGGACGACCGGTTCGTGGAACTGGTGTCCGAAGGCTTCGATCTTGCCATCCGCATCGGCAACCTGCCTGATAGCTCGCTTCGCGCGCGCAAGCTGGGGGATGCGACCGGGCTGCTGGTCGCTTCCCCCGACTACCTCGCGCGGCGGGGCACGCCCGAGTGCATCGAGGACCTCGCCGATCACGACCTCTTGCACTACTCCAACCTCTCGACCGGGAATTTCTGGCGGCTGACCACGGAGACCGGAGTGGAGAAGCAGGTGCGCGCGGGCGGCAAGCTGACCGCCAACAATGGTGAGGCGCTGCTGCGCGCGGTGGAGAACGGGCTGGGCATCAGTCATGTGCCGACATTCATCCTGCGCGACTCGATCGAGAAGGGGCGCACCGTCGAGGTCCTGCCGAAGATCCGCAAGCCGGAGCTCGGCATCTACGCCGTCTATCCGCCGGGCCGGTTCCCCCAGCCCAAGCTGCGCGCCTTCGTCGAGTTCATGGCCGCCCATTTCAAGAAACAGGGCGACATCATCTGGTGATCACTCGATCCCGTAGTTCTGGCGTGCGCGCATCGCGAACTCGACCGTGAAGCCGATTGCGAGTGCGGCGAGCGTGAAGTAGATCGGGTACTCGATGCTCGTCTTCTTTGGCAGGTAATTGATGAAGGCGTGCCCGCGCGCCTGGTCGATCGAGTGGAACAGCGGATTCCACGCGAAGAAGGGCAGGATCGCCGCTGGAATAGTATTGGCCACGAACATCTTGCCGCTCGTCACCATCTGAAGTCGGCGGTACACCTGAAACAGTTTCGGGATTACGCCCGGCGCGAAGGGCGTGAACGCCATGAACAGCAGCCCGACCGCCAGACCACTGGCCCAGGCCATGAAGAAGGGCAGGATCAGACCCGGCGGATTGTAGACCTCCAGATACCCGCGGATCAGGTAGGCGGTCGTCATGATGACGATCACGGACAGGATCACGATGTAGAGCTGGTTCAGCGCGGCCGACAGGATCGAGATGAGGGTCGAGGTCTTGGCGTAGAACATCATACCCGATGTCGCGTGGCCCGCCCCCTTAAGGTTGGTCACCGCCTGGATATGGGCGCGGTAGAGGAAGATCCCGGTCATCATGAACAGCAGGAAATCCCCACGGATCGCCGGCAGACGACCGAAAACCTCGAAGATCACGTAGAAGATGAAGAACAGGATCAGCGGCTGGATCAGCAGCGATACGAAGCCGAGCAGCGACCCGCCGGTATCGGTGCGGAACGACCTGACGATCGAGATGTAGATGATGTCGAGCAGCGACTGCAGCGACTCCCAGAAGGTCTGCGCCCTGTGATACCTCTGAAACTGCGGCACGGGTCGCCTCCCCGGACTGTTGTCACACGCTGTCCCATGACACATACACCATGCATGACCGCGTGCCATCGGAGAAGACCATGAACCACGAAAGCCTTGCCAACACCTTTCGCGACCTCGCGTTGCGGGCCGGTGCCCGGATCATGGAGATCTACGAGGCGGACGATTTCGATGTCCGCGCCAAGAGCGACGACAGCCCGGTCACGGCGGCTGACGAGGCCGCGGACGCGCTGATCTCGGATGGCCTGCGCGCGGCATTTCCCGATCTGCCGCTGGTGACCGAGGAACAGGCGGACACGCACGGGCAGGACGTCGACACGTTCCTGATCGTCGATCCGCTCGACGGCACCAAGGAATTCGTGCAGCGGCGCGGGCAGTTCACCGTCAATATCGCTCTGGTCGAGAACGGCGTGCCGGTGCGCGGCGTGGTCTATGCCCCCGCCATCGGGCGGCTGTTCTACACCCAGGCCGACGGCCAGGCGGTCGAGGAGACGGGGCCATTCGGGGACGCGCCCGGCGAGGTGACGCCGCTCTCAGTCGCGACGCCCGATGGCCCCTTGCGCGTCGTCGCGTCGAAATCGCACCGCTCGCCGGAGTTGGAGAGCTACATCGCGAAATACGACGTGGCCGACAGCGTGGCGGCAGGATCCTCGCTGAAGTTCTGTCTGGTCGCGACCGGGGAGGCGGACCTCTACCCCCGGCTGGGGCGCACGATGGAATGGGACACCGCCGCCGGCGACGCCGTGCTGCGCGGTGCGGGCGGAACCGTCGTCCGCTTCGACGATCACAGCCCGCTCGGCTACGGCAAGCCCGGATTCGAGAACCCCTACTTCATCGCGGCTGCTCCGAGCGTAAAGCTGGTCTCCTGATGTCCGTCACGATCCTCATACCCGCCCGCTACGCCTCGACGCGCTATCCGGGCAAACCGTTGGTGGAGTTGCGCGGGGCGGACGGCACGCCGCGCAGTCTGATCCGGCGGTCCTGGGACGCCGCATGCCGCGTCTCGGGCGCGGACCGGGTCTGCGTCGCCACGGATGACGCGCGCATCGCGGATCACGCGCGCGGCTTCGGGGCGGAGGTGGTGATGACCTCCAGCGCGGCGCGCAACGGAACCGAGCGCTGTGCCGAGGCCGTCGCGGCGATGAGCAATCGGCCCGAGATCGTCGTCAACCTGCAGGGCGACGCCCCCCTGACCCCGCCTTGGTTCGTCGAGGCGCTGATAGAGAGGATGGCTGCCGACCCGGACATGCAGGTCGCGACACCGGTACTGCGCACCGATGCCGCCGCCCTGCGGGGGTTCCGCGAGGACCGGCGCAATGACCGCGTCGGCGGCACCACCGCCGTGTTCGACCGGGCGGACCGGGCGATGTACTTCTCCAAGGAGGTCCTGCCCTATACCGGCCGCGACTTCGCGGAAGGCGAGGATAATCCAGTCTTTCACCATGTCGGCGTCTACGCCTACCGCCCCTCCGCGCTGGAGGCCTATGCGGGTTGGCCCGAAGGGCGGCTGGAGAGGTGGGAGGGGCTCGAACAGCTGCGCTTCATGGAGAACGGCGTGCCCGTGCATTGCGTCGAGGTGGATGCGCGCGGGCGCGGATTCTGGGAGTTGAACAACCCCGTCGACGTCGCGCGGATCGAGGCCATGCTGCGCGACCAGGGCCTCGACTGACGCGATGCCGTCGGTCAGCGCGATCGTCGTCAGCCGGGATCGCGCCGCCTCGCTCGACCGGACGATCGCGGCGCTGCGCCTGCAACGGCCCGTACAGCCCGAGATCGTCGTGGTAAGCAACGGCGCGCCGCCGGAGGGTGTCGATCGGCATGTGCGGTTCGATGACGCGAACGTTGCCGCCGCGCGCAATGCCGGGATCGCGGCTGCGGGCGGAGAGGTCCTCGCCTTCTGCGACGACGATGCGGTGCCGGAGCCGGACTGGCTCGACCGGTTGATGCCCGCTTTCGACGACCCGGCGGTCGCGGCGGCGGGGGGGCCGGTCCTGCGGCCCGATGGCATCGACATCGACTGGGGCGAGACCGGCTTCGACATGTTCGGCACCGACCGTCCCGACGGCGGATATCGCAAGCTGCACGGCGCCAATATAGCCTTTCGGCGGAATGCCCTGGCCCGGACCGGGGGTTTCGATACCGGCTTCGCCTACTATCTGGACGAGACGGAACTGCTGATCCGGCTGCACCACGCGGGCTGGACCATAGCATGGTGTCAGGACGCCGTGATGCATCACGCGCGGCTTCCCAACGCGGTTCGGGGCGGCGCGACCTCGCCCGAGGGGTTCCGGCGGCTGGGGCAGAGCAAGGCGCGTTTCGCGCGGCTGCATGCGACGGAGGACCCCGGCCCCGACCAAGCGCTGTTCCGCGCGGCCCAATGGCGTCGGCTGATGGCGCTGCACGATCTCGGCCGGCTCGACGGGGCGGGCGTCGTGGCGCGCATTGCGGCGCTCGAGGCAGGGTTGCGATCCCCGGCGGAGGGTGAGGTGTCCAGCGTCGATCCCGCGAGCGGCGCGGCAGGATGGTCGGCGCCAGCTCGGGCCCGTATCGCCCTGGCCCCGAGGATCGCGGGCCGACGCGCGGCGCGGCGCATGGCGGCCCGTTTGGCACGCGAGGGTCACGAGGTAACGCTCGTCATCCTCAGGTACACCGATCAGCCGATGCGCGTGCGGTTCGAGAACGGCCACTGGCTGCACATGGGCGGGCTGTTCAGAGAGCGTCGTTGCAGGGGATGGCAGGCGCAGCTGCGGCGGGAACTCGACCGCGTCGCGGACCGGCGCGCGTTCACGCATATCGCCGTGGGAACGCTCTTTGGCGGCTTCGTCGTCATGCGCCTTTCGGACGGCGTTCCTATACGTCTGCGCCCTGGTTCGGTGCACGAACTGTCCGGTATGTGTGCGATGCACCATTGATGCGCCACAATCGCGCACTAGAACAAAACGCGACTGATTTTCGGAGGACACATGAAGCGCAAGGTCACCAAAGCCGTCTTTCCCGTCGCTGGCATGGGGACACGGTTTCTGCCGGCGACGAAGTCGATCCCGAAGGAGATCATGACGCTCGTCGACCGGCCCCTCATCCAATACGCGATCGACGAGGCGCGGGAGGCGGGGATCCGCGACTTCATCTTCGTGACCGCGCGCGGCAAGCAAAGCCTCGAGGACTATTTCGACAGCGCGCCCGAGCTCGAGAAATCGCTGCGCCAGAAGGGCAAGAAGGACCTGTTGCAGGAGCTCAAGCGCACCGACATGGATTCTGGCGCCATCGCCTATGTCCGCCAGAAGGAGGCGCTCGGCCTCGGCCACGCGGTCTGGTGCGCGCGGCGTCTGATCGGCAACGAGCCTTTCGCGGTGGTCCTGCCCGATGACGTGATCCACGGTGGACGGGCGTGCCTCGCCGACATGGTCGAGACCCATCGCGAGACCGGCGGCAACGTCGTCGCCACGATGGAGGTCCCCAAGGAGAAGGTGTCGTCCTACGGCGTGCTGGGCTTCGACGAGGATGACGGCAGCCGCGTGCGCGCGACCTCGATGGTCGAGAAGCCGGCGGCGGAGGATGCGCCGTCCAACCTTGCCGTCATCGGGCGCTACGTGCTGACGCCTCAGGTCCTGCAGAACCTCAACCGCAAGGAGCGCGGGGCGGGCAACGAGATCCAGCTGACCGATGCGATCGCCAAGGAGATCGACGGCGAGACGGGGGTCTACGGCCAGCGATTCGAGGGGCAACGCTACGATTGCGGATCCAAGGCGGGCTATTTGCAGGCCACCATCGCCTTCGGCCTCGCCCGCGACGACTTGCGGGCCGAGCTGAGCGATTTCATCGCCAATCTGGACCTGAGTGCCGGGGCGGACGCGGCGGCCGATATCTGATCCGATGACCGGTGTGGTGGTCGATCTGACGCGCAGCTTCGCGCGGCTGGGTCGCACCGTCCCGACCGGAATCGACCGGGTCGAAGCGGGCCTGCATGCCGCGATCGGGCGCTTGCCGATCTATCGCGGCGCGGTGGTTCGCTCGGGTCGTTCGGCTTGGCACCTGCCCCCGTCGTCTGAGGGTGTCGGGCTTCCTTCCGCAGCGCCATCTATGGACCTGCCCGCACGGATGCAGCCCTGGCGCGATGCGTACAGGCGCCGGGCCGAGACCGCGCTGCGTCGCAGCCACGGACATCCGCAAGGCTTGGCCTCCGCGGCACAAGGCGAACGGGGCACCTGGCTTCTGAGCGCGGGGCACAACGTTCCCGCCGAGGCCGACCTCGCCGCTTGGCGGAGTGCGGGCGGCAGGTTCGCGGCGATCGTCCACGACCTCATCCCGCTGACGCATCCGCACTATTGTCGGGCCCGACCAACGCGGGCCTTCGGGAACGCCATGACGCGCGTGGCCCGCCATGCCGATCTGGTTGCGCATTTCACCCCGACGGGGCTGCAGAAGTGGCGGGACAGGTTCGCGGTGCCGGATGGACAGATCCACATTGTCACGCCGATGGGCGCGACGGACCTGCCCGTCATCTCCGCCGACAGGAGTGCGGAGCGAAGCTTCCTGATGGTCGGCACGGTGGAGCCGCGGAAAGGACATGACCGGATGGTCGCCCTGTGGCCACGGCTCGACCCTTCCGCCGTGCTGACCGTGATCGGGACGCGAGGCTGGGCCAACCCCGCGCTGCTCGAACGGCTGGGTTCGGGTGACCCGCGCATTCGTTTCAAACCGGATGCCGATGATCGGGAGCTGGCCCACGCCTACGCGACCAGTACGGCCCTGCTCTTCCCGTCACGGGCCGAGGGTTACGGGCTGCCGGTGATGGAGGCGCGTCGATGCGGCCTGCCGGTCATCTGCTCCGCCCTGCCCGAACTGCACGATCTGCACGGCGACGCGCTCATCTATTGCGAGACGGAGGACGACTGGGTTAGAGCCATCGACGCCGTGTCGCCGCGCCCGGCCCCCGTCCATTGGCCCGGCTGGGACGAGGCCGTCGGTCCCCTGCTCGATGCGATGTCACGATGTTGAAGCTGCGCCTGACACGGAAACTGCTGTTGCGGGCACGGCGACGCCGATTGCAACTGCGCGCCCTGCGCAAGTCGCGCGAACTGCGACCGGTCGCCGACCGAACCGATCGGATCGCGCCGCGCGATATCCTCGTCTTCGTGACCTTGCGAAACGAGATCGAGAGGCTGCCCTTCTTCCTCGACTTCTACCGCAATGTCGGCGTCCATCATTTCCTCGTCGTCGACAATGGCTCCACCGATGGCAGCGGAGACTATCTTCAGGCGCAACCGGATGTCTCGGTCTGGCACAGCACGGCGAGTTACCGGAAAGCCCGATTCGGGTGCGACTGGCTGAATGCCTTGCTGGCGCGTTACGCGGTGGGGCACTGGGCGCTGACCGTCGATGTGGACGAGTTCCTCGTCTACCCGCACGCGGATGTCCGCCCCATCAGCGCGCTGACCGACTGGCTCGATTCATCATCCATCAAGTCTTTCAGTGCAATGCTCGTCGACATGTACTCGCGCGAGCCGATCTCACAGCTGTCCTACCGACCGGGTCAGAACCCTTTCGATCTGCTGTCCTGGTTCGATCCGGGCAATTACCTGATCCGCCGCGATCGCAAGTTCGGGAACCTGTGGATCCAGGGCGGGCCGCGGATGCGCGATATCTTCGCCCACGACCCCGCGCTGGCCCCCGCACTGAACAAGATCCCGCTGGTCAAATGGCGGCGGGGCTACGTCTATGCCAGCTCCACGCACAACCTCCTGCCGCGCGGATTGAACCTCGTCTTCGACGAATGGGGCGGGGAAAAGCCATCGGGCTGCCTTCTTCACGCCAAGTTTCTGGATTTGTTGGATAGTAAGGCGAAGGAAGAGCAGCAACGTCGCGAACATTATGCTGGCGGGCGCGAATTCGACGCCTATAAACGAACCATCGCGACCGGCGAAACTTTCTGGACCGAGGCTTCGTTGGAATATGAGGGATGGCGACAGCTCGAGGAGCTCGGGTTGATGTCGTCGGGGGGATGGATCTGAAGGGACGCGTTTGACACTCGGTATCTGCATCATGGCTCACGTCCACCTTTACAGGGTGGCCGAACTGGCGCGATTCCTCGTGTCGGAAGGCTGCCGCGTGGTGGTGCATGTCGATGCCAAGACGCCGGACGCGGAGTTCACGGCCCTTGCCGCTGACCTCGCCGATACCGAAGTGGCCCTCGCGCCACGTCACGTCTGCGAATGGGGCATGTACTCCCTGCACGAAGCCGGGCTCGAAACCGCGCGCTACATGATGGAGCGGTTCGAGGATGTGAACCATGTCAGCCTGATCAGCGGCTCGTGCCTTCCCATCCGACCGATCGCCGAGCTTCGCGATCACCTGTCTCGGCATCCCGATTCGGATTTCGTCGAGAGCCGACTGCTGGGCCAGGATGACTGGGTGCAGAACGGGCTCTCCGACGAGCGGTTTACCCTCTATTTCCCGTTCAGCTGGCAACGGCAGCGCTGGCTGTTCGACAGGTTCGTCGACCTGCAGCGCCGTCTGCGGATCCGGCGGCGGATCCCCCAGCATCTTGACCTCGCGCTCGGGTCGCAGTGGTGGACACTGACGCGCGAGACGCTGAGGCGCATTCTGGACGATCCGCTGAAGGACGAGACCGACAGCTTCTTTCGCAAGTGCTGGATCGTCGACGAAGCCTACGTGCAGACGCTGGCGCGTCGACATTCACGTGACTTGAGATCCGAATCGCTCTGCTTGACCGAGTTCGACCCGCAGGGCAAACCGTTCACGTTCTACGACGACCACGCCCATCTTCTGACCGGCTCGGACAAGTTCTTCGCGCGCAAGGTCTGGCATGGGGCGAGCGGCCTCTACAACAAGTACCTCTACGGCGTCGATCCGCTGGCCATCGCGCGCCGCCCGCGTCGTGAGACTCTTGCAGACGTGATCGACATCGGGCGGACCAAGCGGTGCGTTGGGCGGCCCGGCCTGCTCAACCAGTCGCGGTTTCCCGTGCAGGCGTTCGAGCAGCAGCATGCGACCGCGCGGCCCTATCTCGTGCTCGACGGGTTCGACGAGCTCTACGTCGACATCGCGCGCTGGCAGAACGCGCAGGGTCTCGATCTGGCGCACGGGCGCGTCTTCCGACCCGAGCAGGTCGAATTCGCCGCGAACCAGCGTGTGCTTCCCGGCGGCATGATCGCCAATCCCAAGATCCGCGACTGGAACAGCCCGCAATTCCTGACCAACCTGATCTGGCACCAACGCGATCGTCAGCAAAGTTTCCTGTTCCACGTCTCCGACAGCACCCGGATGGCCTCGTTCATCCTCAAGGATCCCAACGCGCAGGTCCTGTTCATCGAAGGCGCGTGGATGCTCGGGGCCGCCATGTCCCCGGCGGAACAGCCCTCCGAATTCCGCCGACGCGTCATGCGGCTGAAACTGCTCGAGGCCAAGCACAAGGCGGAGATCGAAAGCGCATCGACCCGCGCCACCGTCCACCGGTGGAGCCTTCGCGACATCATGTCCAATCCGGCCAAGCCCCTTGAAACGCTCGCCGCCCTGATCGAAGATCGCGGACAGGCAGGGCTGGGGGCGCTTCCGGCGCTCAGAGCGGAGCATGGCATGGACGAACTGGTCTATCGGCTGGAAAGCGAAGGGGTCGAAACCGGCCTGCGCCGCGGTAGTCGTAGGCGATCCTCCACGATGCGATCCAACTCGGCCTGATGGCCGCAGGGCGCTTTCGCTATTTCTGCGTGCTGGGCGCGATGCGGACGGGCTCGAACCTGTTGCAGCGGACGCTCGACCAGTTTCCCGACATCAGCTGCCACGGGGAATTGTTCAATCCCGGCTTCATCGATCGGCGCGGGGTCGACGAGATGTTCGGCGTCACGCGGGTGGAACGCGATGCCGAGCCCGAGCGGCTGATCGATGCCATGATCGCCCAGGCGGGCGACGGCGTCCTGCCGGGCTTCCGGTTGTTCGAGGATCATGACCTGCGCGTGCGTGCCCGTGTCATCGGCGATCCGCGGGCGGCCAAGATCGTTCTGCGCCGCAACCCGCTCGACAGCTTCGTGTCGCTGAAGATCGCGCAGCAGACCGACCAATGGATGCTGACCCGCCTGCGTGCCCGCAAGACCGCCAAGATCCATTTCGATTTGGCCGAATATCGCGAATACGTCGAACGGCTGGACCGGTTTCACGAGAAGGTCTGCCTCGATTTGCGGGTCGGGGGCCAGACGGCCTTCACGATCGCCTATGACGAGGTGCAGAACTTCGACCTGATCAACGGGCTCGCGGCCTGGCTCGGCGTGGAAGGACGGCTCGACGAGATCGCGGAAACGCTTCAGCGACAGAATCCCGGACCGCTGGAGGAGAAGGTCGAGAACTACGCGCAGATGGTCGAGCAACTGCGCGACAGCGGATCCGTCGTCACCGGCCCAACCGGCTCGAACGCCCGCGCGAACGGCGTCCGCTTCCTCAACATCGCTGCCGCAGCACCGGTCCTCTACGCCGCGATCCCCGGTGGACCCAACGAGGCCATCCTAGACTGGTTGAGCCAACTCTCGGGGCACGAGGAGACGGTGACCGTTCCCACCAACCGCAAGGTCCTGACGGACTGGCAGAAGGCGCAGCCCGATCACCTTTGCTTCACGGCGCTGCGCCATCCTCTCCTGCGGGCCTATTCGGCCTTCATGGACAAAATATTCGGAATAGGGGACGACGGATTTCCGCATATCCGCGCCTATCTGGTAGATCACTTCGGCCTGATGCTGCCCGAAGCGGACATGACCGATCGCGAAGCGATGGCCGCCGTCGGCTATGACGCGCAGGCACATGCGCGTGCCTTCCTGTGTTTTCTGACCTTCTTGCGCGCGAACCTCGCAGGGCGCACGCCGATGCGGGTCGACGGGCTCTGGGCGCCGCAGCAGGATTTCGTCGAAGGGTTCTCCGGCACCGTGACGCTGAGCCTGATCCTGCGCGACGACGACCTTCTGACCGGGGCCGCCTATATCAAACGGCGGTTCAAGCTGCGGCAGGCGCGCAACGCGGTGCTGCGCACGCCGGATCCCGACCATGTATTCGCGCTGTCCGAGATCCACCAGCCCGAGATGGACGACTTGGCCCGTGCGGCCTATGCGCGCGATTTCATGCAGTTCGGGTTCCGCGACTGGGCCGAGTATCAGGCCGCGCGCGAGGCCATCGGTTCGGTGAGGATCGAGTAGAGCGCCGCGACATCCTCGGTCGAGCGCAGCTTCTCGCAGACCTGCGGATCCCTGAGGGTCCGCGACACGCGGGCGAGCGCGCGCAGATGTTCCGCGCCCGCTTCGAGCGGAGCGAGTAGCATGAACACCAGATCGACGGGCCGACCGTCGACCGCATCGAAATCGACCGGTTTTTCGAGGCGGGCGAAGAAGCCGACCACGCGGTCGAGACCGTCGAGGCGTGCATGGGGGATGGCGACGCCCGCCCCCATGCCGGTCGGCCCCAGCGCCTCACGCGCCTGCAGCGCGTCGAGGCAAGCGGTCGCGTCGACCTCGTCGAGACGCATCGCGGCGAAGCCGGACATTTCCTGCAGCAGGCGTTTCTTGCTGCCGATCTTCAGGGCAGCTTGCACGTTCTGCGCGCCAATAATATCCGACAGCTCCATTCGAGCGTACCTTCAATCCGTTCGCGTGATAACTCAGGACATCGTTCGGGGATCTATCCAGCCGACATTCCCATCGTCGCGGCTGTAAACCACATTCACGCCACCATGTGAAGTGTTGCGAAAGACAAGGAAATTGCGCTCCATCAGCTCCATCTGCATTACGGCCTCGCCGACCGAAAGTGTCATGACGGGCGTCTTGGTCTCGGCCACGATGACCGGCTGCAGGTCCTCGGGCTCATTATCTTCCGCGAAGTCGGGATTGGCGATGACATAGGAGGGCGCGCCGATCATCTCGATCGGGTCCTGACGGTCCTTGTGATGGTCCTTCAACCGCCGCTTGTAGCGGCGCAACTGCTTTTCCATCTTGTCGGCGGTCGAATCGAACGCGCCGTAGATCTCGTGCGCGCGGGCCGAAGCCTGCGTCGTCATCCCGGTCGACAGGTGGACGGTCGCGTCGCACTTGTACTCATGCGCATCCTTGGAAAGCGTGACGACGGCCTCGGTTGCGCGGCCGGCATACTTGCCCGCCAGTTCCTCGATCCGGTCCGAGACGTGCCCGCGCAGGGCGTCGCCGATGTCGATATGCTTTCCAGTGACCTGAATGCGCATGTAAGTCCCCTTTCTTGATGGAAGCGCCGCAAGACGCGCGACGCAATGGACATCCCTACATGATAGTGCGCGCGCGGGCGCTGCGTAGAGATTCGTGTTCACCTCATCGACCGGGTCGCGCCGCCAGCCTCCGACGCTGCATCGAGGACGGGATCCCCATCAGGTCGCGATATTTCGCCACCGTCCGGCGCGCGATCCGCACCCCGTCCTCGGTCAGCGCGCGCACGAGCGCATCGTCGCTGAGAGGCCGGCCGGGATCCTCGCCCTCGATCAGACGGCGCAGTCGGGCCTGCACGGCCGCTGGCGCGTAGCCGGATTTCTGCGTGGTGTCGGGCACGCCCTGCGCAAAGAAGCCGCGCAGGGGCCGCAGGCCGTGCGGCGTCGCCATGTACTTGTTGGCCACGGCGCGGCTGACGGTGGATTCGTGGATCCCGACCTCTGCTGCGAGCGTGGCCATGGACAGGGGCCTGAGCGCGATATCCCCCGTTTCGAAGAACGCGGTCTGGTGGCGCAGGATCGCGCGGGAGACCTTGAGCACCGTCCCCGCCCGCTGCTCCAACGCGCGGGTCAGCCAGCTCGCGTTCAGACGGCAGGTCGCGACGAAGCGTGCGGCGTCCTCGCCCGTCGCCGCGACCTCGGCGGCATAGGTTTCGTTCACAAGGACCCTGGGCAGCGTGTCGGGGTTCAGCGTGATGCGCCAGACGTCCTTCGCCTTCGTCACCAGCACGTCCGGCGCGACGATCGGCGCGGTCGCCTCCGCCGAATAGGCAAACCCCGGTTGGGGATCGAGCGTGCGCAGGATGGCGAGCCGCTCGTCCAGTGCCTCGGGCGCGAGGCCGGTCGCGGCGATCAGCCCGGCCCGGTCGCCGCGTGTCAGCCGCGCGAGATTCTCGCACAGCGTTCGGAATGGCGGATCGAGCAGTCCCCGGTCGTCGAGTTGGAGGGCGAAGCACTCACCCAGGCTGCGCGCGCCGACCCCCGTGGGATCGCAGGCCTGGACCAGCGCCAACCCCGCGGCCGCCTGGCCGGGACGCAGATCGTAGCGGCGCGTCAATTCGTCGAGACCGACCGGCAGGCGACCGTCGGGCGACAACTCGTCGACGATCAGCTCGGCGACGGCGCGCACGGCGGCACGTGCGCGCATCCCGCCGATCTGCGACAGCAGGTGCCCGCGCAGCGTCACCTGTTCCGCGATGCTGGCGGCCCGGTCGAAATCCTCGCCGCCCGACATCATCGAGGGACCGGAAGCGGGCCTCGGGCGTTCCATCTCCAGGATCGGGTTGCGATCGACCTCCTCGGCCACCCGGTCGTGCAGATCGGTGGCAGACAGCTGCAACAGGGCAATGGCCTGGGCGAGCTGCGGCGTCAGGCGAAGCTGCTGGCTCTGCGTGAGGTCGAGACGTTGCGACAGCGACATGCCGGTCAGCCTAGCACGAAACGTGCTAGGCCGTCACAGCCGGAATCCCTCGCCAAGGTAAACGCGGCGCACATCCGCATTGCCGATCACCTCCTCCGGCGTGCCGCTCATCAGCACGGTGCCGTCATGCAGGATGTAGGCACGGTCCACGATTTCGAGCGTCTCGCGCACGTTGTGATCGGTGATCAGCACGCCGAGGCCACGCTCACGCAGCTGGCTGACGAGGCCGCGGATCTCGCCCACCGCGATCGGGTCGACCCCGGCGAAGGGTTCGTCGAGCAGCACATAGGAGGGCCGCGCCGCCAGACAGCGCGCGATCTCGGCCCGGCGCCGCTCTCCCCCCGACAGGGCCACGGCGGGCGTGCGTCGCAGGTGGGTGATCGAGAACTCCGCCAGCAGCTCGTCCAGCTGCTGTTCACGCCGGTCGCGCTTGGGCTCGGTCAGTTCCAGGATCGCGCGGATGTTGTCCTCGACCGACAGGCCGCGGAAGATCGACGCCTCCTGCGGAAGGTATCCCACGCCCAGTCGCGCCCGGCGGTACATCGGCAGGCGCGTCGCGTCGGTGCCGTCGATCGTGATGGTCCCCGCGTCCGGCATCACCAGACCCGTCACGGAATAGAAGCAGGTGGTCTTGCCCGCCCCATTGGGACCGAGCAGCGCGATCACCTCACCGCGTTTGAGATCGAGGCTGATGTCGCGCAGCACCGGGCGCTTGCGATACGCCTTGCCGAGATTACGGACCTGAAGGCCGCCCGTGTCGGGCGTGTCGTCGAGCATCCGCGGTCACTCGCCGCCGGGGACGAAGACGGTCCGCACGCGCCCCTCGAACTCGCCCGTTCCCGCGTTGAGGTCGATGCGCATGGATTGAGAGCTGAGCGCGCTCTGCCCCTGGGTCAGCAGCACGTCGCCCTGCATGGTCAGGATGCCGCTGTCCACGTCGTAGACCGCCTGCTGGCCCTCGGCCGCTTCCGTCCCGCTGGACAGAAGGACGTTGCCATCTGCCTCCAGCCGGGAAACGTCGCCGCTCGCCTCGTCGTAGCGGACGGTCATGCGGTCGGCCTGGAGGGTCAACGTGCCCTGGATCACCTCGACATTGCCCTCGAACCGCGCGGTCTGCGCCTGCTGGCTGACGCCGAGACGGTCGGACGCAATCTCGATGGGTTGGGAGGAGTCGTGGCGGAAGGTCGAGAAGGGCTGCGACTGCTGCGCGACCGCGGCGGTTCCGGCGAGCGCCAGCAAGGCAAGGGCGAGGGCGTGGCGCATCATCGGTCGGGCTCCTGTCAGTCTGCGTTTGGCTGGATGCTTATCCGAACATCGCCCTCGAACCAAATCATATCCGCCTCCGCACCGTCACCTGTGCGTGCGCTGTCGGCGCGCAATTCACCGCCCTCGAAACGGACCTCCACATCCTCCGGCAGAAGGAGCGAGCGGTCCGCTAAACCGATGCGGGCAATGCTGGTCGAGATCGAATTGCCCGACCCCGTGCGCAGGTCGATGCCGCCGGAGAGCTCCAGCAGATCCGTATCGGGATCGAACGCCCCCTCGCCAGCCGTCAGCTCGACCGGATCGTCCACCCGCTCCAGCCGGCCGGAGATATCCTGCAGGCGGTAGGCACCTTCGGACGGCAAGGCGAACTCGGCCTCGAAGGCATAGGGCGTGCCGTCCGAGGTGGTCCCGGCCAGCCGGGGGCTGAGTACACCCTCATCGAAATCGACCCCTTCGGGCACCGCGCCCAGCAACCCCTCGTCGAAGTCGATGCGATCCTGGTCGATCAGGAAGATCGTGCTGAGAAGCACCACGGCGGCCAATGGCAGGAGGATCTTCGACCAGCGGACGAAGCGCGTATATCCCGGCCCGCGCCGCATGGCTCAGATCACCCCGGCCCGCAGCAGGTCGTGGATGTGCACGATGCCGACGGGGCGGCGGCCCTCGGTCACGAACAGGGTGGTGATTCGGCCCGACATCTGCGCCAGCGCGGCCTCGGCCAGTTCACCTGCGGCAATGGTCCTGGGACCTTCGGTCATCACCTCGCCCGCGCGGCGGTCGAGCAGGCCGTCCATGTTCCGCCGCAGGTCGCCATCGGTGATGACCCCGACCAGATCCTCGCCATCGGCGACGCCCGCGACGCCGAACCCCTTTTGCGTGATGGTCAGAAGCGTCTCGGACATCGGCGTGTCGCGCGCGACCAGCGGCAGGTCGTCACCGGTGTGCATGAGGTCCCCGACCTTGACCAGCCGGGCACCGAGCTTGCCGCCCGGATGGAACACCCGGAAATTCTCGGAAGAAAAGTCGCGTAGCTTCATCAACGCCACCGCCAGCGCGTCGCCAAGTGCCAGCGTCAGCGTGGTCGAGGTCGTCGGCGCGAGACCGTTCGGGCAGGCCTCGGGCGCCTTTGGCAGGACGATCGCCACGTCGGACTGGCGCAGCAGCGTCGAATCGGCCCGGCCCGCCACACCGATCAGCGGAATGGTGAAGCGCCGCGAATGCGCGATGATGTCGCCCAGCTCCGGCGTCTCGCCGGAATTGCTCAGCACGATCAGGCTGTCGGCGGGCGTGACCATGCCGAGATCGCCGTGGCTCGCCTCGCCGGGATGCACGAATTGCGCGGGGGCGCCCGTGGATGCGAAGGTCGCGGCCATCTTGCGCGCGATATGCCCCGATTTCCCCATGCCGGAGATCACGATCCGGCCCTGGGTGGCCAGCAGCACCCGCACCGCCTCGGCGAAGCTCTCGTTCAGCGAGTCCGCGAAGTCGGAGACGGCCGCGCTCTCGATCCGCAAGACGTCGCGACCGGCCTCTATGATGGTTGCGCTATCTCTCATGGCGCTCATCTAGCGTCTCCCCTGCCCGCGGCCAATCTCAGTGCGAGAAGATGTCGACCTCGGGCCAACCGGCCAGATCGAGCGCGGCACGCGTCGGCAGGAAGTCGAAGCAGGCCTGCGCCATGTCCGTCCGTCCCTCGCGCGCCAGTCGCCGGTCCAGTTCCTCGCGCAGCTGGTGGAGGTAGAGCACATCCGACGCGGCATAGGCCACCTGCGCGTCGGTCAATTGGTCGGCGCCCCAGTCGCTCGACTGCTGCTGCTTGGAGATGTCGACGCCCAGAAGCTCGTGCAGAAGGTTCTTGAGCCCATGCCGGTCGGTATAGGTGCGCACCAGCTTGGACGCGATCTTGGTGCAATAGACCGGCGCCGTCATCGCGCCGAACCGGTGCAGCATCACCGCTATGTCGAAGCGGCCGTAGTGGAACAGCTTGAGCACATCCGGGTCGGTCAGCAGGCGCACCAGGTTCGGCGCCTCCGTCTGATCCTGCGTGATCTGCACCAGATGCGCGTCGCCGTCGCCCGCCGACAGCTGCACCACGCACAGACGGTCGCGATGCGGGATCAGCCCCATCGTCTCGCTGTCGATGGCCACCACCGGCCCGAGGTCGAGCCCGTCGGGCAGGTCGTTGCGATGCACATGGTTGGTCACGGACGTCTCTCCTTCGGCACGGGATGCGCTCCCCTACACCAAGCGGGCGGGGCGTACATCGAAAAACGGTGCTCGGGGAAGAGTGGTGCCCAGGAGAGGACTCGAACCTCCACGTCCTTTCGGACACTGGCACCTGAAGCCAGCGCGTCTACCAATTCCGCCACCTGGGCAGGTGTCGTGGAGACGGCGTTTAGACCCGCTCGCGGGGGGTGTCAACGGGATTTGCGGGGAAATTCGAGGACGATCCATCGCGGGCAGGCCTGGGCCCTCGGATCGCCCATTTGGCAGTTCCGCCAAGCCGCAGCTTCGGTTAGGTCCGGGCAACGGAAAGGGAGGTGACGGCATGATCGAGGCCATTCTCTCGGGATTCGGCGTCGGGCTGGGTCTGATCCTCGCCATCGGCGCGCAAAATGCCTTTGTCCTGCGTCAGGGCCTGCGCGGCGAGCACGTCTTCTTCGTGGCCCTGACCTGCGCCGCCTCCGACGCATTGCTGATCGCGGCCGGGGTCGCGGGCTTCGGCGCGATCGCCGAGGCGGTGCCCTGGCTGGAGGGCGTGTTCCGCTGGGGCGGCGCGCTGTTCCTGTTCCTCTACGGTCTGCGCAGCTTTCACGCCGCGCTGACGGCGACCGGGGCGCTGACGCCTGCCGATGCGGCCCCGGTGCGGCTGTGGCCGGTGCTGGCTACCTGCCTGGCCCTCACCTGGCTGAACCCGCATGTCTACCTCGACACGCTGGTGCTGGTCGGGTCGGTCTCGACAGAGTTCGGGGACTCGCGCTGGTGGTTCGGAGCTGGCGCGATCTCGGCCTCCTTCGTGTTCTTCTTCTCGCTGGCTTACGGCGCACGACTTCTGCGCCCGATCTTCGCCCGTCCGTCGGCGTGGCGCGTTCTCGACGCGTTCGTCGGCGGGCTTATGTGGGTGATTGCGGCGAGCCTGGTTCTCTAGCTCCTCTCGCCCGCCCCCTCTTGCCCGATGCGCCCGCGCCCGGTATTTCGGGCGCGACCCGCCATGAGCCTGCCCGAGGAGCGCGCCCCATGACCATGACCCAACCCCTCGCCACCGTGTTCGGCGGATCGGGCTTCGTCGGCCGCTACATCGTGCAGGCGCTAGCCCATTCCGGCTGGCGCGTACGGGTGGCCGTGCGCCGTCCGAACGAGGCGATGTTCACCATGACCTACGGCACGACCGGTCAGGTGCAGCCCGTGCAGGCCAATATTCGCGACGAGGCTTCGACCCGCGCCGCGTTGATGGGGGCCGATCTGGTCGTGAACTGCGTCGGAATCCTGTTCCCCGACGGCAAGCAGAAATTCGATGCGGTGCAGACCGAGGGGGCCGCGCGCATCGCCCGGCTCGCCGCGGCGGAGGGTGTTTCGCGGATGGTCCATATCTCGGCCATCGGGGCGGACATCAATTCCGGCAGCGACTATGCCGTGTCCAAGGCCGAGGGCGAGGCCGCGGTGCTCGAGCATATGCCCGACGCCTATATCCTGCGCCCCTCGATCGTGTTCGGCCCGGAGGACGGGTTCTTCAACCGCTTCGGCAACATGGCCGCGCGGCTCCCCGTCGTCCCCGTGGTGGGTGGGGACACGCGGTTCCAGCCGGTCTATGTCGACGACGTTGCCGATGCGGCGGTCGCCTGCGCCGAGGGCCGTGCGACGCCGGGTGTCTACGAACTCGGTGGCCCGGATATCGAGACCTTCCGCACGTTGATGGAGCGGATCAAGCGCGTGACGCTGCGCCCGCGCCGCGTGTTGATGGGTGTGCCCTTCTGGCTGGCCGGGCTGCAGGGCCGGATGCTCGATCTGCTGCCGACGCTGACCTTCGGCGTCGTGCCGAACTCCATCCTGACCCGCGATCAGGTGCGACTGCTGCGCCATGACAACGTGGTGGGCGAGGACGCGATAGGTTTCGCCGATCTGGGCATCGTCCCGCGCGACATGGACGGGATCCTCGAAAGCTATCTCTGGCGCTTCCGGCCGAACGGACAATATGCGGAGATGCTGGGTTCGGCCAAGAACCTGCGTCACGAATAGGCGATACCCAGCAGGATGACGCCGAGGATCACCCGGTAGATCACGTAGGGCGTGTAGCTGACACGCTCCAGAAACCGCATCATCACCGCGAGCGCCGCCAGTGCGGCGAGCCCTGCCAAGACGGCGGCGATCGCCGCGTCGCGCCACAGATCCGCATCCGCTGCGGGAATGTCCGCACCGATCACGACGGCGGACGCGAGGATCGTCGGGATCGACATCAGCATCGCGATCCGTGCCGCCGGGATGCGGTCATAGCCCAGGAACCGCGCGCCGGTGATCGTGATGCCCGAGCGCGAGGTGCCGGGGATCAGCGCCAGCGCCTGCCACAGGCCCATGATCAGCGCATGTTTCAGCGTCCAGTCGGCGACCTCCCGCCCTCGCTTGCCGATATGGTCGGCGATGTAGAGCAGGATGCCGAAGCCCAGCATCGTCCAGCCGATCACTGTGATCGAACGCATCCCGTCGCTGAGGCCGGACAGCTTCAGGAACAGACCGAACACGATCACGGGGATCGTCGCGATCGCGAGACCGAGCGCGAGGCGACGGGCGGGCGTGTGCCGCCCTCGCAGCAGGTCCGCCGTGCCGCGCAGGGCTTCGGCCACGTCCGCCCGGAAATAGAGGATGACGGCGACCAGCGTGCCGACATGCACGGCGACGTCGAGCGCGACGCCCTGATCTTCGCCGCCCGTCAGCGCGGGCAGCAGAATCAGGTGCCCGGAGGAGGAGATCGGCAGGAATTCGGTGATCCCCTGGATCAGGGCGAGGATCAGCAGGTCGAGAAGGGGCATGAGGGGTCCGGAACCACCGTTAGGACCGGATCGGCCCTAAATACGTGTCAAAAATCGCGCCAATTCCGCGCAGGGAGCCAAATTTATCCGCAATAGGTCAGTCATACTGACTTTATGACGGCAGAGCTCTAGTGTAACAGCCTTTTGGTGGGATGGGGAAGGCTGGAAAGCTCGGCTTTGCGGTCTTGGACCCGTCGGGCCGGATCAGGGCGATCGAACCGGAAGCAGGCGAATCGGGCCGTCCGTGCCGAGCAGTATAGGGGACGAGGGTTATGGCGAAGCAAACGATGCTGAAATTCACCGACGTGCCGCGGCTGATGCCGGAGAAGCGCGCGGCAGAGGCCCGCACGGACGATTTCGACGAGATCTATCGCGAGTTCGCCGACGAGAAGGCCAAGGAGCAGTCCTCGCGCTGTTCGCAATGCGGCGTGCCGTTCTGCCAGTCGCATTGCCCCTTGCACAACAACATCCCCGACTGGCTGAAGCTGACCGCCGAGGGGCGGCTGCGCGAGGCCTACGAGATCAGCCAGGCGACCAACACCTTCCCCGAGATCTGCGGTCGCATCTGCCCGCAGGACCGGCTGTGCGAGGGCAACTGCGTCATCGAGCAGTCGGGCCACGGCACCGTCACCATCGGCTCGATCGAGAAATACATCACCGACACCGCGTGGGAGAAGGGCTGGGTCAAGCCGATCGCACCGAGCACCGAGCGGCCCGAGAGCGTCGGCATCATCGGCGCGGGGCCGGGTGGGCTGGCCGCCGCCGACATGCTGCGCCGCGCGGGCGTGCAGGTGACGGTCTATGACCGCTACGACCGCGCGGGCGGGCTGATGGTCTACGGCATTCCCGGCTTCAAGCTGGAAAAGCACGTCACCGAGCGGCGCAACCAGCAGCTGACCGATGGCGGGGTCGAGCTTCGGCTGAACTGCAATGTGGGCGAGGATATCTCCTTCGAGGAGATCCGCGACACGCACGACGCAGTGCTGATCGCCACCGGCGTCTACAAGAGCCGCGACCTGCGCGCCCCGAACGCGGAGCTGGGCGGGATCGTGCGGGCGATCGACTTCCTGACCGCCTCGAACAAGACGGGTTTCGGGGACCATGTGCCCGAATTCGAGAGTGGCGAGCTGAACGCCGCGGGCAAGAAGGTCGTGGTGATCGGCGGCGGCGACACGGCGATGGACTGCCTGCGCACCTCGATCCGGCAGGGTGCCGAGAGCGTGAAATGCCTCTACCGCCGTGATCGGGCCAACATGCCCGGCTCGCAGCGCGAAACCGCCAATGCCGAGGAGGAGGGCGTCGAGTTCGTCTGGCTGAGCGCGCCCAAGGGCTTCACCGGCGACGAGGGCCAGGTGACGGGCGTGCGCGTCGCGAAGATGCGCCTGGGCGCCCCCGACGCGACCGGACGTCAGAGCCCCGAGGAGATTGAGGGCGCGGACTATACCGAGGATGCGGATCTGGTCATCAAGGCGCTCGGTTTCGAGCCGGAGGACCTGCCGACCTTGTGGAACCAGCCGGAGCTGGAGGTCACGCGCTGGGGCACGATCAAGGCGGATTACCGCACCCACGCGACCGCCATGGACGGGGTATATGCGGTGGGCGACATCGTGCGGGGTGCGAGCCTGGTCGTCTGGGCCATCCGGGACGGGCGCGAGGCGGCGGAGGCGATCCTCGCCCGGTTCGACAACGCGGCGGCGAGCATCGCGGCCGAGTAAAATTTTCTGAACCGAAGCGGCGGGCGATCCGCCGCATCGGGCGGTCTGCGATGCGTATGGCACGCGTATGGCATGCGTATGGCAGATCGGCGGGCACGGGGCCTGTGGCGGGACGGCGACAGGTCAGGCAGGCAGACCTTGTTTTGGCAACGCGATCTTAATGGATCGTCAGGAGAGGGAGGACGACATGACGATCGGCACATGTCTTTGCGGCGCAGTCACCGTGACCGTCACCCCGGCGGAGGCCAGCCTGCATGCCTGCCATTGCGAAATGTGCCGCCGCTGGACGGGATCGGCGCTGCTCGCCTTCGCCGTCGCGTCCGACGGTCTGACGAGCGACGGGCCGGTTCGGACCCGCGCGAGCTCCGATTGGGCGGAGCGGGCCTGGTGCGACGAATGCGGATCGAACCTGTGGTATCGCGTGACCGCGCAAGGGCCGCATGAGGGCGACCATCATGTCTCGGCCGGACTGTTCGACGATCTCGAAGCGCTGCCGCTGACCAGCGAGATCTTCCACGACTGCAAGCCGTCGGGCTGGTCCTATGCGCAGGACACCGAAAAGAGGACGCGGGCCGAAGTGCTGGCCGCGTTCGGGGACGGGGCATGAGCTGGATCGACGCCCATCGCACGAGCGGACGGCTGGACGGGCGCTGCCTGTGCGGCGCGGTGCGCATCGTCGTGGACGGGTCGCATGTCGCGGCGGTCAGCGTGTGCCATTGCGGGATGTGCCAGCGGTCGACCGGCTATGCCTATGGTTCTTTCGTGGCCGATGCGGAGGCGGTCACGGTCGAGGGCGCGGTCGCGACCTATGCCTCCACCCCGTTTTCCTCGCGCAGCTTCTGCCCGACATGCGGCTCGCATCTGTGGCTGCGCGACAATGAGGCCGGGGAGTACGAGCTGTTCCCCGGCCTGTTCCCGGCGGCGGCGGAGTTTCCGCTCGTCTCCGAAATCTACACCGATCGCCGCCCGGCCTATGTGCCGCTGGCCGGCGATCACCGCACGAAAACGCAGGCCGAGTACGAGGCCGACAATCCCCATGTCGAAGGAGATGCGTGATGACCAAGTTCGATGAAGCCTGGGTCGAGGGCTACGAGGCGCGCGCCGCGCATCTGGCCGAGAACGGCATGTACCTGCCGGAAGAAGAGAAGGCGAATTGCGGCGTCGGGCTCGTCGTCTCGATCGACGGGAAGCCCTCGCGCCAGGTGGTGCAGAACGGCATCGACGCGCTGAAGGCGATCTGGCACCGGGGGGCGGTGGACGCGGACGGCAAGACCGGCGACGGCGCGGGCATCCACGTGCAGATCCCCGTCTCCTTCTTCCAGGATCAGATCGAGCGGACCGGCCACACCCACAAGGGCGAGCTGATCGCGGTCGGCCAGGTCTTCCTGCCGCGCACCGATTTCGGGGCACAGGAACGCTGCCGCACGATCGTCGAGACCGAAGTCCTGCGCATGGGCTACACCATCTATGGCTGGCGGCACGTGCCGGTGGACATCACCGTGCTGGGCGAGAAGGCGAACGCCACCCGGCCCGAGATCGAGCAGATCCTGATCTCGAACGCCAAGGGCGCCACGGAGGAGGAGTTCGAGCGCGAGCTCTACGTCATCCGCCGCCGCATCGAGAAGGCCGCGGCGAGCGCGCAGGTCAAGGACCTCTACATCTGTTCGCTGTCGTGCCGGTCGATCATCTACAAGGGCATGATGCTGGCCGAGCAGGTGGCGGAGTTCTATCCCGACCTCAAGGACGAACGGTTCGAGAGCGCCTTCGCGATCTATCACCAGCGCTATTCGACCAACACCTTCCCGCAATGGTGGCTGGCGCAGCCGTTCCGGATGCTCGCCCATAACGGCGAGATCAACACGCTGAAGGGCAACCTCAACTGGCTGAAGAGCCACGAGATCCGCATGGCGTCGGCCTATTTCGGGGAGATGGCCGAGGACATCAAGCCGATCGTGGCGCAGGGCGCGTCGGATTCGGCGGCGCTCGACGCGGTGTTCGAGGTGATGGTGCGCGCGGGGCGCAACGCGCCGATGGCCAAGACCATGCTGGTGCCCGAGGCGTGGTCCAAGACCGCGACCAAGATGCCCGAGGCGTGGGAGCAGATGTACGCCTATTCCAACTCGGTGATGGAGCCGTGGGACGGGCCGGCGGCGCTGGCCATGACCGACGGGCGCTGGGTGTGCGCGGGGCTGGACCGCAACGGTCTGCGGCCCATGCGCTATGTCGTGACGGGCGACGGGCTGGTCATCGCGGGCTCGGAGGCCGGGATGGTGCCGGTGGACGAGCTGAACGTGGTGGAGAAGGGCGCGCTCGGCCCCGGTCAGATGCTGGGCGTCGACATGGCCGAGGGGCGGCTGCTGCACGACAAGGAGCTGAAGGACGAGCTGGCGGCCTCGCAGCCGTTTGGCGAGTGGGTCGGGCGGATCACCGATCTCGACGCCATCGCGGCCTCCCAGACCGAGGCGGTGCTGCTGCGCGGCGAGGAGCTGCGCAAGCGGCAGATCTCGGCGGGCTACGATATCGAGCTGCTGGAGCAGATCCTGCACCCGATGGTCGAGGACGGGAAGGAGGCCATCGGCTCGATGGGCGACGACACGCCCCAGGCCGTGCTGTCGAGCCAGTACCGGCCGCTGAGCCACTACTTCCGCCAGAACTTCAGCCAGGTCACGAACCCGCCGATCGACAGCTTGCGCGAGCATCGGGTGATGAGCCTCAAGACCCGGTTCGGCAACCTCAAGAACGTGCTGGACCAGACCGGTGCGCAGACCGAGATCCTGACGCTGGACAGCCCCGTGCTGACCAATGCCCGCTGGGCGCGGATGCTCGACTATTTCGGCGAGAGCTCCGCGGTGATCGACTGCTCCTACGCGAAGGGCGAGCAGATGCGCCCCGCGCTCGACCGGCTGCGCGAAGAGGCCGAGCAGGCGGTGCGCGCCGGCGCGAACCACGTGATCCTGACCGATGAGCATGTCGGCCCGGACCGGATCGGCCTGCCGATGATCCTCGCCACCTCGGCGGTGCACAGCTGGCTGACCTCCAAGGGTCTGCGGACCTTCTGCTCGGTCAACGTGCGCTCGGCCGAATGCGTCGATCCGCATTACTTCGCCGTGCTGATCGGCGCGGGGGCCACCACGGTCAACGCCTGGCTGGCGCAGGATTCGGTCGCCGACCGGATCGAGCGCGGGCTGATGGACGGCCCGCTGTCGGCGGCGATGGACCGCTTCGTCGAGGCGATCAATCAGGGCCTGCTGAAGATCATGGCGAAGATGGGGATCAGCGTGATCTCCTCCTATCGCGGGGGTCTGAACTTCGAGGCGGTGGGGCTGAGCCGGGCGATGTGCGCTGAATTCTTCCCCGGCATGCCGTCGCGCATCTCGGGCATCGGGGTCAGCGGTATCCAGAAGGCGACCACGGCGATCCATGCGCGCGCCTATGCCAGCGGCACCGACGTGCTGCCGGTCGGCGGCTTCTACAAGGCGCGCCGCTCGGGCGAGAGCCATGCCTGGGAAGCGCAGCTGATGCACATGATGCAGGCGGCTTGCGACCGGGGCAGCTACAAGATCTGGCAGGAATAC
Source organism: Roseobacter sp. HKCCA0434 (assembly GCF_032464675.1). Taxonomy (NCBI): domain Bacteria; kingdom Pseudomonadati; phylum Pseudomonadota; class Alphaproteobacteria; order Rhodobacterales; family Roseobacteraceae; genus Roseobacter; species Roseobacter sp. HKCCA0434. Next base: position 19,644 of record NZ_JAWDKL010000010.1, on the reverse strand, counting down.
TCGGCCGCGATGCAGGCGCGCCAGCCGATCCATCTGCGCGATCTTCTGGGCTTCAAGCCCGATCGCCAGCCGATCAACGTGGAGGAGGTGGAAAGCATCACCTCGATCCGCAAGAGGTTCGTGACGCCGGGCATGAGCCTGGGCGCGCTGTCGCCCGAGGCGCACAAGACGCTGAACGTCGCGATGAACCGCATCGGCGCGAAGTCGGATTCGGGCGAGGGCGGCGAGGATCCCAAGCACTTCCAGCCCGAGCCGAACGGCGACAACCCGTCGGCGAAGATCAAGCAGGTCGCCTCCGGTCGCTTCGGCGTGACGGCGGAATACCTCAACAACTGCCAGGAGCTGGAGATCAAGGTCGCGCAGGGTGCCAAGCCCGGCGAGGGCGGGCAACTGCCCGGCTTCAAGGTCACGGAGATGATCGCCAAGCTGCGGCATTCGACGCCGGGCGTCACGCTGATCTCGCCGCCGCCGCATCACGACATCTATTCGATCGAGGATCTGGCGCAGCTGATCTACGACCTCAAGCAGATCAACCCCGACGCGAAGGTCTGCGTGAAGCTGGTCGCCCAGACCGGCGTGGGCACCATCGCGGCGGGCGTGGCGAAGGCGAAGGCGGACGTCATCCTGATCTCGGGCCACAACGGTGGCACCGGCGCGTCGCCGCAGACCTCAATCAAACATGCGGGTTTGCCCTGGGAGATGGGGGTGAGCGAGGCGCATCAGGTGCTGAGCCTCAACAACCTGCGGGGCCGGGTCACGCTGCGCACCGACGGCGGCCTGCGCACGGGCCGCGACATCGTGATCGCGGCCATGATGGGGGCCGAGGAATACGGCATCGGCACCGCGGCGCTGATCGCGATGGGATGCATCATGGTGCGCCAGTGCCAGTCGAACACCTGCCCGGTCGGTGTGTGCACGCAGGATCAGGCGCTGCGCGACAAGTTCACCGGCAACGCGGACAAGGTGGTGAACCTCATCACCTTCTACGCGCAAGAGGTGCGCGAGGTGCTGGCGAGCATTGGGGCACGCAGCCTCGACGAGGTGATCGGGCGCGCGGATCTGCTGACGCAGGTCAGCCGCGGGTCGGCGCATCTCGACGATCTCGACCTCAACCCGATGCTGATCGCCGTGGATGAGGAGCGCGACACGGTCTACGACCGCGACAAGCCGCGTCAGGCCGTGCTCGACACGCTCGACGCGAAGATCGTGCGCGACGCCCAGCCCTTCTTCAAGGACGGGGAGAAGATGCAGCTGAGCTATTCGGTCGAGAATACCGACCGGACGGTGGGCACGCGGGTGTCGAGCCATATCGTGCGCCGCTTCGGCATGCGCAACGAGCTGCGGCCGGGGCATCTGACGGTGAAGCTGGAAGGCTCCGCCGGGCAGTCGCTGGGCGCCTTCGCGGCACCGGGGCTGAAGCTGGAGGTCGCGGGCGATGCCAACGACTATGTCGGCAAGGGCCTGTCGGGCGGCGAGATCGTGGTGAAGCCGGTGCTGGGCAGCCCGCTCGATGCCGCGTCGAACACGATCATCGGGAACACCGTGCTCTACGGGGCGACCGCGGGCGCGCTGTTCGCCAACGGGCGCGCGGGGGAGCGGTTCTGCGTGCGCAACTCGGGCGCTGAGGTGGTGGTCGAGGGCTGCGGCTCGAACGGATGCGAGTACATGACCGGCGGCGTCGCGGTGATCCTGGGCTGGGTCGGCGACAATTTCGGCGCCGGGATGACGGGCGGCATGGCCTATGTCTACGACGAGACGGGCGATTTCGACCTGCGCATGAACGACGAGAGCATCGTCGCCGTGCCGGTGGAAAGCGCGCATTGGGAAGCGCAGCTGCGCGGGCTGGTGGAGCGGCACCTGGCCGAGACCGGGTCGCGCAAGGCGGAAGGCATCCTGCGGCACTGGTCGGACGAGGTGACGAAGTTCCGCCAGATCTGCCCCAAGGAGATGCTGAACCGCCTGCCCGCGCCGCTGAGCGACCGGGAAGCGGCGATCCCGGCGGAGTGATGAAAAGGGGCCCGGAGCGATCCGGGCCCTTTCTCTATCCCAGCCAGCCCAGCACCGCGCCGCCCGCCGCGATGCCGAGCACGGCATAGGCCCCGTCGATCAGGGTGAGCATTACCGGGCGGCCGGTATAGAGGTTGTTGAGCGCGATCCAGGGCGTGACGAAGAAGCCGCCGATCATCGCGCCGGTGGTCAGCCCCTCGCCCGTGCCCCGCACGTCGGCGAGGTAGAACATCCACTGCGCGAAACCCATGACGACGAGGATGCAGGCGAAACCGAGCAGGTAGATCACCCTCGGCATCGCCCGCGCCTCCTCCGCCGTGACGCCGGACGCGGCCTGCCAGGGGCGGGCCATCGCGCCGTACCAGGCGGCGCCGACGCCCCAGGTGACGACGGAGGCGATCAGGACGGCGAGACCTCCCATGACGGGCTCCTTCATCGGGTGCGACGCGACGCACTGTGCCGTCCCGCCCCGGTGACTGGCAAGCGCCGGTTCAGTCGAGGCAGGTCACGCCCACCACGGCAGCGGAGGAGGACGGCGCGTTGAAGCTGTCATGCGCGATGTCGCGGGCGTCGAGCAGCTCGTCGATCTCGTCGAGCGTCAGGATAGAGCGCCGCGCGTCGAGGCTGCGCACCATGCCGACCACGCGGTCGTCCGCATCGACCAGCGGCGCGCCGATCAGGCCGTCGAACCCGTCGAAGCGGGCGCGGCCGCGGCCCTCGCCCAGATCGGCGGCCACGGCCTGCACCCGTCCGCCATCCGTCGGACGTCCGATGGCCCGCAGCGCATCGCGGCGGGCCGGCGCGTCGGGCGAGATGGCGAGCCAGGCCGGGGAGTCGTCGCGCGTCTCCAGCACGGCGATCCCGCGGTCCGATCCAGCATGGCGCAGCGTCGCGCGGGTGCCGTCGACGGCGATCCTCTCGCAGCGGCGGGGCAGCAGGGCGCTGGTCAGCACGGTGCGCGGGCCGACATGGAAGCCGCTTTGGGCGCGCGGCACCTCGTCCAGCGTCTCGCGCACCTGCGGCAGGCTGGTCTCGGTCGTGCGGCGCCGGGGCGGGGCCGCGTTGCCCGCGATCCTGCGCAGCGCGCTGTCGCGCCCGATGCCGATCTCGGGCATCTGACCGTAATAGATGCTGCCCGCCAGCGCGTTCATGATGTCGGCATCCGCGCCGCGCACCTGGATCCGCACCGAGACGAGGCTGGTGCCGTCGTCTTGCGTGCGCAGGTAGACGATGTCGCCAGTGTCCAGCGTGGCGGTGGTGATCAGCCGGTTGGACCGGCGCACGGTGTAGGGATCGGCCTCGACCGCGCGGTCGAGCAGGCGGCGATGCGCCCGGTCGGCCTGCGCCTGTGTGGGCCGGGTCAACTCGACCGAGATGCCGCTATCCGAGCCGAAGCGCCCCGCGCCTTCGTTGCGCATCAGCCCCCAGGGCAGGCCCAGCGCCACGTTGGAATTGCCGATGCGCCGGATGTCCCAGTCGCCCAGCACCCGCAGCGCGTCCCATTCCGACACGAAGCGCGCCGCCGATGGCGCGTCGATCACCCGGCGGCCCGTCGCCGCCTCCAGCGAACGGCGGGTGTTCGGGCCCCAGTCGCCGTCGACGAGGCCGTTATATTCGCCCGAATAGGCCAGCAGGGTCTGCACGGCGCGCAGCTCCTCGCGCGGCAGGTCGGCGGGGTCGAGGGTCTGCGCGTTGAGCGGCAGCAATCCCATCAGAAGCATCAGGATCGGGGCGAGCAGGCGCATGGGAACCTCCAAATCTCAAGGGCTTGGGGTTCACCTAGCGCCGTTGCCTCAGGGGTCCACGCCGCCCATCGCGCACAGGATGCGCCATTCCTCGTCCCGCACCGGCTGGACCGAGAGGCGGGAGTTGTTGACGAGCACCATCTCGGACAGGCGCGGCTCGTTCTTGCAGTCGTCGAGCGTGACGGGGGTCGCGAAGGGGGCGATGGCCTTGATGTCCACGCATTCCCAGCGGTCGTCATCGGACTTGGAGTCCGGGTGGGCCTCGGCGATCACCTCGACGATGCCGACGATCCGCTTCTCGTTGACCGAATGGTAGAAGAAGCCGCGTTCGCCGACCTTCATCGCGCGCATGTTGTTGCGGGCCTGGTAGTTGCGCACGCCGTCCCATTCCTCGCCCGCGTCGCCCTTCGCGACCTGGTCGTCCCAGCTCCAGGTGTTGGGTTCGGATTTGAAGAGCCAGTAGGCCATCGCTCAGCCTCCGATCACGCGATTCCAGGGGTGGATATCGACCGAGGCGAAGAGCCCGGCCTGCGCGTAGGGGTCGGCGACGGCCCACTGGCGCGCGGCCTCCATGTCTGCCACGTCGAGGATGACGAGCGATCCTGCCATCTCGCCCGTGTCGCCCAGCAGCGGTCCGGCCTGCGCGACGACGCCTGTCTCGGCGATATAGGCGAGGTGGGCGTCGCGGTTGGCCTTGCGGGTCTCGATCTCGCCCGGTTTGTCATGGGCGATCAGGGCATAGAACATGGCGGGTCTCCTGTTGAGGGCTGCGTATTTGCGAGGAAGATGAAGGGTCAGGCCTTCGCCCCCTTGCGGCCCGATCCCAGCATGGGCGCGGCCGCGCTGTCGAGCGGCCAGCGCGGGCGGGCGGCGAGGGTCAGGTCGTCGGACTGGCCGAGGCGGTGCCGCTCGTACCCCGCCCAGGCGATCATGGCGCCGTTGTCGGTGCAGAGCTTCAGTGGTGGGGCGGTGAAGGCGAAGCCGGCGGCGGCAGCGGCGCGGGCGAGGCCATCGCGGATGGCCGCGTTTGCGGCGACGCCGCCCGCGACGGCGATGGTGGTGGCGCCGTGCTCGGCGGCGAAGGTGGTCAGCGCGCGGGCGGTCTTTTGCGCCAGGACGTCCGCCACCGCAGCCTGGAACCCGGCGCAGAGGTCGGCGCGGTCCTGCACGGTGAGCCCGCCCTGCGTCTCGATCAGCTGGTCGCGCGCGCGGCGCAGCGCGGTCTTGAGGCCGGAGAAACTCATGTCGCAGCCGGGGCGGTCCAGCAGCGGACGCGGGAAGGCGAAGCGGGCGGGGTCGCCCGTGGCCGCCTCCGCCTCCACCAGCGGGCCGCCGGGCTGGGGCAGGCCCAGGAGCTTCGCGGTCTTGTCGAAGGCCTCGCCCGGTGCGTCGTCGATCGTGCCGCCGAGCCGCTGGAAGCTGTCGGGGCCGGTGACGGCCAGGAACTGGCAATGCCCGCCGGAGACGAGCAGCATCAGGTAGGGAAAGGGCAGGTCGTCGGTCAGGCGGGGGGTCAGCGCGTGGCCGGCGAGGTGGTTCACGCCGATCAGCGGCAGGCCCGCGCCCGCGGCCAGGCCCTTCGCGAACATCACGCCCGAAAGCACGCCGCCGATCAGGCCTGGCCCTGCCGTGGCGGCGATCAGCGAGATGTCGGAAAGGTCCACGCCCGCCTCGCCCAGCGCGGCTTCGGCCACGAGGTCGAGCCGTTCGGCATGGGCGCGGGCCGCGATCTCCGGCACGATGCCGCCGAAATCGGCGTGCAGGTCGGATTGGGAGAACACCCGGTTCGACAGGATCGTGCGGTCCGACGCGACGACGGCAACCGCCGTGTCGTCGCAGCTCGATTCGATGCCGAGGGTGAGGGTGCGCGCGCTCATGGCCCGCCTTCTAGCGGGCGCGGACCGGGGGGTCCATCGCGCCCGCCTTCAGCTTCCTTCAAATACGCAAAACCCGTCAGATGCCACCCATGCAGAGGTATTTGATTTCGAGATACTCCTCGATCCCGTACTTGGAGCCCTCGCGGCCCAGACCCGATTGCTTGACGCCGCCGAAGGGGGCGACCTCGGTGGAGATCAGGCCGGTGTTCAGGCCGACGATGCCGTATTCCAGCCCCTCGCCCACGCGCCAGACGCGGCCGATGTCGCGGGTGTAGTAATAGGCGGCGAGGCCGAACACCGTGTCGTTGGCGAGGCGGATGCCCTCCTCCTCGGTCTCGAACTTGAAGAGCGGGGCGACGGGGCCGAAGGTTTCCTCCTGCGCGACCTGCATCTCCTGCGTCATGCCTGTGACCACGGTGGGGGTGAAGTAGAGCGCACCCGCGTCGCTGTCGCCGCCGCCCTGGATGACCTCGGCGCCTTTCGACTTCGCGTCCTCAAGGTGGTCGTGCACCTTCTTCAGCCCGGCCTCGGAGATCAGGGGGCCGATATCGGTGCCTTCCTCGAAGCCGTTGCCGACCTTCAGTTCGGCGACCGCCTTCGACAGCTTCTCGGCGAAGGCGTCGTAGACGCCCGCCTGAACGTAGATGCGGTTGGCGCAGACGCAGGTTTGCCCCGCATTGCGGAACTTGCACACGATCGCGCCCTCGACCGCCGCGTCGAGATCGGCGTCGTCGAAGACGAGAAAGGGCGCGTTGCCGCCGAGCTCCAGGCTGAGCTTCTTGATGGTGCCTGCGCACTGCTCCATCAGAATCGAACCGACGCGGGTGGAGCCGGTGAAGGTGATCTTGCGGACCTTGTCGTTCTCGCACAGCTCCTTGCCGATGGCCGAGCTGTCGGAGCCGGTGACGACGTTGAACACGCCCTTGGGGAACCCGGCTTCATGCGCGAGCTGCGCCAGCGCCAGGGCGGTGAGCGGCGTCAGCTCGGCGGGGCGGGCGACCACGGTGCAGCCCGCGGCGAGGCCCGGTGCCAGCTTGCGCGTGATCATGGCGAGCGGGAAGTTCCACGGCGTGATCGAGCCGACCACGCCCACCGGCTGCTTGACCACGACGATGCGCTTGTCGGCCTGGTGCTGGGGGATGGTGTCGCCGTAGATGCGCTTGGCCTCCTCGGCGAACCACTGGATGAAGCTGGCGCCATAGGCGACCTCGCCCCGCGATTCCTTGAGCGGCTTGCCCATCTCGCGGGTGATGATCTTCGCCAGGTCTTCCTGATTGGCCATGATGAGGTCGTACCACTTCATCAGGATGCCGTGCCGTTCGGAGGCGAGCTTTGCCGCCCACCCGGCCTGCGCCGCGTCCGCCGCGTCGATGGCGCGCGCCACTTCCGCGCGGCCCAGATCGGCCACGTCGGCCACGTGGTCGCCGGTGGCGGGGTCGATCACGTCGAAGGTTTCACCGCTGTCGCCATCGACCCACTGGCCGTCGATATAGGACTTGGTCTTCCACAGGTCGGCATTGTCGAGCTGCATGGCGTCTCTCCCCGTCAGTTTCGTATCGTTCAGAAGTCGGATGTCAGGCCCTTGCGCTCCCAATCGCCGAAGCGGATGGGCTCGGGCCCGTCGCGGCCGCCCAGCTCCTCGGGCAGGTCGAGCGGTTTGGCCTTGGCGCGGCGCTCGGCGGCCTCGGCCAGTGCGCGGGCCGCGGCCTCGGCCAGGCGGGCGGACTTTTCGCGATCGTCGGGCATCATATATCTCCCATCAACGGATGCGGGACCTGCCCTTGGGATATGTCCCGCCGGATGCGGCGCGCAAGGGGTCGGAGCATGAACACGGTCAAGACGGGAATGCTGCTGGCGGCGATGACGGCGCTGTTCATGGGCGTCGGATACCTGCTGGGCGGGCAGACGGGGATGCTGATCGCGCTGGGCTTCGCGGTGGTCACGAACGCCACGGCCTACTGGAATTCCGACAAACTGATGCTGAGGATGCACAATGCCCAGCCCGTGACGCGCGAGAGCGTGCCGGAGCTTTACGGCATAGTGCAGGAGCTGGCGCGTAATGCCGACCTGCCGATGCCGAAGATCTACCTGATCGAGGAGGATCAGCCCAACGCCTTCGCCACCGGCCGGAACCCCGAGAACGCGGCGGTGGCGGCGACGACGGGGATCCTGCGGCTCTTGAGCTACGAGGAGTTGCGCGGCGTGATGGCGCACGAGCTGGCGCATGTGAAGAACCGCGACACGCTGACCATGACGGTGGCGGCGACCGTGGGCGGCGCGATCTCGATGCTGGCGCAGTTCGGGCTGTTCTTCGGTCACGGGCGCGACCGGGGGCCGTTCGGGGCGATCGGGATGCTGCTCGCCGTGTTCCTCGCGCCCATCGCGGCGGTGATGATCCAGGCGCTGATCAGCCGGACGCGGGAATATTCCGCCGACCGCATGGGGGCGGAGATCGCGCGCGACCCGGTGGGGCTGGCCAGCGCGCTGCGAAAGATCTCGGGCATGGCCGCATCGCGCGAGATGGAGACGGCGGAGCGCAATCCGGCGACCGCGCACATGTTCATCGTCAATCCGCTGTCTGGACGCGGGGTGGACAATCTGTTTTCCACCCATCCGAACCCCGCATCCCGGATCGAGGAACTGATGAAGCTCGCCAACGACCCCACCTTCCCCCGCGGCGGTGGTGCCCGCCCCGCCGGCACCGCGGCCCCCGTGCAGCAGCGCCGCAGCTCGATCCCCACGATCCGGCGGCGGCGGTGAGCGCGCCGGGATTGCCCGCGCGCCTCGCGGCGGCGGAGCTGCTGATCGGCGTGCTGAGCGACGGGCAGATGCTGGGCGACCTGGTGGAGAAGCTGCCGCGCGACCTGCCGCCGCCCGCGCGGGCGCGGGCGCAGAGCCTCGCCGCGATGGTGCTGCGCAATCTGGAGCCGATCGACACGGTGCTGGAGCAGTTCCTGCGCAAGAAGCCGCCGGCGCGCGCCATGCAGGCGCTGCGCATCGCCGCGGCCGAGATGCTGATCGACGACATCGCGCCCCATGCCGCGGTCGATGCCGCCGTGCGCGCGGCGCGCGAGGATCGCAAGTCGGCGCATCTGTCGGGCCTGGTCAACGCGGTGGCGCGCAATGTCAGTCGCGAGGGCTACGACATCTGGGCGGAGATGGAGCCGCAGCGGATGCCGCACTGGCTGCGCGTGCCGCTGGTGCGCGCCTATGGCGAGGAGGCGGTGGACGCGATGGAGCGGGTGCATGCGGGGGGCGCGCCGCTCGACCTGACCCTGCGCGGCGACCGGCCCGAGGCGCTGGAGGGGGAGGAGGCGCCGACCGGCTCCATCCGCCGGTTCGAGGCGGGACAGGTCAGCGCGTTGCCGGGTTACGCCGAAGGGGCGTTCTGGGTGCAGGACGCCGCCGCCGCCCTGCCCGCGCGCGTGCTGGGGGCGCGAGACGGGGAGCGGGTGCTCGACCTGTGTGCCGCGCCGGGCGGCAAGACGCTGCAACTGGCGGCGGCGGGGGCGCGGGTCACGGCGCTCGACATCTCCTCCAAGCGGCTGGAGCGGGTGCGCGAGAACCTCGCCCGCACGGGGCTGGAGGCGGAGATCGTGCGCGCCGACGCGCTGCAATGGCAGCCCGACGCGCCCTTCGACGCGGTGCTGCTCGACGCACCTTGCACGGCGACGGGCACGATCCGGCGGCATCCCGACCTGCCCTTCGTCAAGACCGGGGAGGAGAACAAAGCGCTGGTCGCGCTGCAACGCGATCTGCTGGCCCGCGCGGCGGAGTGGGTGCGCCCCGGCGGGCGGCTGGTGTTCTGCACCTGCTCGCTGCTGCCCTCGGAGGGCGAGGTGCCGGTGGCGAAGTTCCTGGACGCGCATGACGACTGGACGCTCGACCCGATCGACGCGGAAGCTCTGGGCGGCGAGTCGCACTGGGCCGTGGACGGCGCGCTGCGGCTGCGGCCCGATTACTGGGCCCCGCAGGGCGGGATGGACGGGTTCTACATCGCGCGATTGCAGCGGAAGGCGTGACGGGACCGCGCGCGCGCGGTAGGGAAGCATCATGGCACGGTCCACCCTCTCCACCCGCGCGCGCAGCGCCGACAACAGGCTTCAGGCCTGGCGTTCCGCCTTCGGGGGGAAGGTCACGGGCATCGCCGCCCAGCCGCAGCCGTGGAGCCTCGGCACGGTCGCGGGCGCACGGGCGCTGCAGTCGGGCGAGTTCCGCTTCGCGGGCGAGCTGGTCGAGGCGCCCGCCACCGGCATTTGGGACGTCCCCTCCCCGCATGAGGCGTTCACCTGCGCGGTGCAGGGCTTCGGCTGGCTGGACGACCTGGCGGCGGCGGGCGATGCCACCGCGCGGATGCTGGCGCAGGACTGGCTGTGGCAGTGGATCGAGCGGTTCGGCGCCGCGCGTGGGCCGGGCTGGTATCCCGACCTGACCGGGCGGCGGCTGATGCGCTGGATCGTGCATGCGCCCTTCGTGCTGAAGGGGCAGGACGCCGCGGCGCGGCATGCCTTCTTCAAGAGCCTCGGCCGGCAGGTCAGCTATCTCGCCCATGCCTGGCCGGACGCGGCCCCCGGCCTGCCCCGCTTCGAGGCGCTGATCGGCCTGATCCATGCCGCCGTCGCATTGGAGGGGGCGGAGGGTCTGCTGAAGCCCGCGCGGCGAGGGCTCGCGAAGCTGTGCGAGGGGATCGGCCCCGATGGCGGTCTGCGCAGCCGCAATCCCGAGGAATTGCTGGAGGTCTTCGCCCTGCTGATCCAGGCGGACCGCGCCCAGCGCGCGGCGGGTCATCCCGGCGACGCGGCGGTCGAGGAGGCGATCGCCCGGATCGCGCCGACCTTGCGCGCGCTGCGGCTGGGCGACGGCGCGCTGGGGCGGTTCAACGGCGGCGCGCGCGGGGCCGAGGGGCTGATCGACCGCAGCCTTGCCGAAAGCGGCGTGCGCACCCCGCCGCAGGGCGAGGCGGCGATGGGCTATGCAAGGATGCGGGCCGGGCGGACGGTGCTGCTGATGGATGCGGGCGCGACCCCGGCGGGGATCGGTGGGCTGCGCGCGCATGCGGGCGCGCTCTCCTTCGAAATGTCGGCGGGGCGGCGGCCCCTGATCGTGAACCAGGGGCCGGGCGACGCGTTCGGCCCCGACTGGCGCCGCCACGCGCGCGAGACCGGCGCCCACTCCACAGTGCAGATCGGCGAGGCCTCGATGGCCCGCTTCGCGCCCGCCAGCGTGTTCGGCTGCCTCGATACCGAGACGCTGGAGGACGGCCCGAAGGCGGTGACGCTGGAACGCGCGGTCGACCGCTCGGGTCACTGGCTGCTGGCGAGCCATGACGGTTGGGTCGCGAGCCACGGCCTGACGCATGAGCGTCGCCTGTTCATGACCCCCGACGGGGCCGAGCTGCGCGGCGAGGACACGCTGTCGGCGCAGTCGACCCGCGAACGCGCCCGCTTTGCCCGGATGCGAGAGGGGGCGGCGATCGACTGGTGCGCCCGGTTCCACCTGCACCCGGACGTGGAGGCGGAGCTCGATCCGGGCGGCGAGGCCGTGCGCCTCTCCCTGCGGTCGGGCGAGGTCTGGATCTTCCGCCAGTCGGGCGGCGCGCTGTCGCTGGAGCCGTCGACCTATCTCGACGGGCGGCGGCTGAACCCGCGTCTGACGCAACAAATCGTGGTCAGGACCGCCGCGATGGATTATGCGAGCCGCATCAACTGGGTGGTGGGCCGCGCGGGTGCGCAGGCGCGCGCCATCCGCGACCTCGAAGACGCATCCTGAAGGGACTTGCCTGACATGACCTCCGATCTCGCGCCGGTGCGGCGCGCGCTGCTCTCCGTTTCCGACAAGACCGGCCTTCTGGAACTGGGTCAGGCGCTGGCCGCGATGGAGGTCGAGCTGGTCTCGACCGGCGGCACGGCGAAGGCGCTGCGCGAGGCGGGGCTGGAGGTGCGCGACGTAAGCGAGCTGACCGGCTTCCCCGAGATGATGGACGGGCGAGTCAAGACGCTGCATCCCAAGGTGCATGGCGGGCTCTTGGCCCTGCGCGGCGACGACGACCACGTCGCGGCGATGGAGGAGCACGGCATCGCGCCGATCGACCTGCTGGTCGTGAACCTCTACCCTTTCGAGCAGACGGTCGCGGCGGGGGCGGACTACGACACCTGCGTCGAGAACATCGATATCGGCGGGCCGGCGATGATCCGCGCGGCGGCCAAGAACCACGGCGACGTGACGGTGATCGTCGATCCCGAGAGCTATGACGACCTCCTGGGCGAGATGCAGGCGAACGGGCGCGCGACGGGCCGCGGCTTCCGCCAGGCGATGGCGGCACGGGCCTATGCGCGCACGGCGGCCTATGATGCCGCCGTGTCGGGCTGGATGGCCGATGCAGTCGGCGACACCGCGCCGCATCGCCGCAGCAGCGCGGGCACCCTGCGCCAGACGCTGCGCTATGGCGAGAACCCGCACCAGTCCGCCGCGTTCTACGTGACGGGCGAGGCGCGGCCGGGGGTGGCGACGGCGACCCAGCTTCAGGGCAAGGAGCTGAGCTACAACAACATCAACGACACCGACGCGGCGGTCGAGCTGGTCGCCGAGTTCGACCGCGATCGCCCGGCGGTGGCGATCATCAAGCATGCCAATCCCTGCGGCGTGGCGACCGGCGACAGCATGGAGACCGCCTATCGCAGGGCCTTCGACTGCGACCGGACTTCGGCCTTCGGCGGGATCGTGGCGCTGAACCAGCCGCTCGACGCCGCGACGGCGCGGGCGATCGCCGAGATCTTCACCGAGGTGGTGATCGCGCCGGGCGCGGATGCCGAGGCGCAGGACATCTTCGCCGCGAAGAAGAACCTTCGCCTCCTGCTGACCGACGGCCTGCCCGATCCGGCGGCGGCGGGGCGGATGTGGAAGCAGGTCGCGGGCGGCTGGCTGGTGCAGGACCGCGACGCGGGCCGCATCGGCATGGACGACCTGAAGGTGGTGACGAAGCGCGCGCCCACGGATGCGGAGCTGGCGGATGCGCTCTTTGCCTGGCGGGTGGCCAAGCACGTGAAGTCCAACGCCATCGTCTATGCCAAGGACGGTGCCACGGTCGGCGTCGGCGCGGGCCAGATGAGCCGCGTGGACAGCGCCCGCATCGCCGCGCGCAAGAGCATCGACATGGCCGAGGCGATGGGCCTGAGCGTGCCCCCGACGCAAGGCTCGGTCGTCGCCTCGGACGCGTTCTTCCCCTTCGCGGACGGGCTGCTGACCGCGGCGGAGGCAGGGGCGACCTGCGTGATCCAGCCCGGCGGCTCGATGCGCGACGACGAGGTGATCGCCGCGGCGGACGAGGCGGGGCTGGCGATGGTCCTGACCGGCATGCGCCATTTCCGGCACTGAGGCCGATACCGAGGGAGATGACATGCCCCTGACCCGTATCCTGATCTGGGCGCTCGCCGCCTTCGGGCTCGACCGGCTGTCGAAGCTGTGGATCGTCGAGTGGCTGAATCTCAAGGAGATCGGCTATATCGAGGTGCTGCCGCCCTATCTCAACTTCGCGATGGGCTGGAACCGGGGCGTGAATTTCGGTCTGCTGGCCGGGCACGAAGAATGGACCCGTTGGGGCCTGATCGTGCTGGCGGTGGTCATCAGCATCTGGGTGGTGTGGTGGGGGCGCAGGCAGGTGAGCAGCTGGATGCATGTCGCCGCGGGCCTCGTCGTGGGCGGGGCCATCGGCAACGTGTGGGACCGCGTGCAGTACGGCGCGGTCGCCGATTACCTGAACATGAGTTGTTGCGGCATCCGCAATCCGTATACATTCAACGTCGCGGACATCTTCATCTTCGCCGGCGCCGGTCTGCTGATCGTGCTGTCGGGGCGGGAAGAGAAGGCCCGCAAGGCACGGGGCGAGGGGGAGTGAGCGCCATGAGCAAGCAGACGGCACGGTGGGTCGGGCTCGGCCTGATCGCGATGCTCGGCCTTTCGGGATGCGGGGACGACCTCGACGAGCAGCGCAGCCTGCTGGAGCGGGCGCAGGTGCGCCAGGGCGGGCCGGATCCGTTCTTGGTAGTCGAACGCCGCCCGCTGGAGATTCCTCCCGATCTGGGCGCGCTGCCGCCGCCGCGTCCGGGCGAGATCAGCCGCACCGAGATCCAGCCCGACCTTCTGGTGGCGAGCGCGCTGGGCAGCGCGCCCGCGACGAGCGCCGCCGCGCCCGCGGCCGGAGAGCAGCAGCTGCTCGCCGCGCTGGGAGCCGGGTCCGTCCCCGGCGACATCCGCGCGCAGATCGCGGCGGATCACCGAGCCACGCTGAACGGGGCCGATACCGGCCCGCTGACGCGCCTGATGCCGGGGCAGTTCAACCCCTACCGCGCGCAGCAGCTCGACCCGGTGGAGGAGGTCGTGCGGCTGCGCGCCCGCTACCCGGACGCGGTCACGCCGAACGCACCGCTCACGGACGAGTAACGCATATGTCGCCTTGCCCTCATGGGCGGGGCGACTAGGCTCTGACCGGAATGTATCCTGTCGGAGTAGTCGATTGCCCAAGCTTGCCCGCCGCGCCGCAGCCGCGCTGATCGCGCTCGCCTCGCCCCTTGCCGCCGAGGTGCAGGTGGAGACACACACCCTCGACAACGGAATGGAGATCGTGGTGATCCCCGATCACCGCGCGCCCGTCGTCACGCATATGGTTTGGTACAGGGTGGGCGCTGCGGACGAGCCTGCGGGCAAGTCGGGCATCGCCCACTACCTTGAACACCTGATGTTCAAGGGCACGGACGACATCCCCGTCGGGCAGTTCAGCCAGATCGTCGCGGCCAATGGCGGACAGGACAACGCTTTCACCTCCTGGGATTACACGGGCTATTTCCAGCGCATCGCCGCCGACCGGTTGGACCTGGTGATGGAGATGGAGGCCGATAGGATGACCGACCTCGTCATCTCGGAGGAGGTCTGGCAGCCCGAGCGCGCGGTGATCCTGGAGGAACGGCGCAGCCGGATCGACGCCAACCCGTCGGCCATCCTCAGCGAGCAGCGGGACGCGGCGCTCTACCTCAACCACCCCTACGGCACACCGATCATCGGGTGGGAGCATGAGATGCAGGCGCTGACGCGGCAGGACGCGCTCGATTTCTATGCACAGTACTATGCCCCCAATAACGCCATCCTCATCGTGGCGGGCGACGTGACGCTGGACGAGGTGGTGACGCTGGCCGAGGAGCATTACGGCCCGAAGGCGCCGTCCGACACCCTGCCCGAGCGGGTGCGCCCGCAGGAGCCCGTCGCGCTGGCCCCGCGCCGCCTGTCCTACGAGGATCCGCGCGTGCAGCAGCCCTTCACCATCCGCAGCTATCTCGCCGAGGAACGCGACGCGGGCGCGCAGGAGGAGGCGGCGGCGCTGACCATCCTGGCGGAGATCCTGGGCGGCGGGCCGACCTCGGTGCTCTACCGCGCGCTGGTGGTGGAGCAGGGCCTCGCCGTGTCGGCGGGAGCGTTCTATGGCGCGACACGGCTCGACGACACCAGCTTCGGCGTGTTCGTGGTGCCCGGCGCGGACGTGTCGCTGGAGGAAGCCGAGGCGGCGATGGACGCGGCGCTTGCGCAGTTCATGGAGGAGGGGCCGGAGCCCGAGCATCTTGAGCGGATCCTGACGCAGGTGCGCGCCTCGGAAATCTTCTCGCGCGACAGTCAGGAAGGGCTGGCGCGGGCCTATGGCGCGGCGCTGACCTCCGGTCTGACGGTGGAGGACGTGGCGGCGTGGCCGGACGTGCTGGCCGCCGTGACGGAAGAGGACGTCATGGCGGCGGCGGAGCGGGTGTTCGACCTGCGCCGCTCGGTCACGGCTCAGCTGCGGCGCGAGACGGCGCCCCCTGCCCCGGTGGCCGCGGAAATTCCCCCCGCCGTGGCGGAAGAGGCGATCGAGACCGACGAGGTGATCCAATGATCCGCACCCTGATCTGCGCCGCGACGCTGACGCTCGCCGCGCCCGCCCTCGCCCAGACCGAGATCGAGGAGGTCGTAACGCCCGGCGGCGTCACCTTCTGGCTGTCGAGCGAGCCGAGCATCCCGATCGTCAGCATGGAGTTCGTGTTCCGCGGCGGCGCGCGGCTGGACCCGGACGGGCTGCCGGGCACCGTCACGATGATGTCGGGCCTGCTGAACGAGGGCGCGGGCGAGCTCGACGCGCTCGAATACGCGCAGGAGGTCGAGAGCCTCGCCGCGCGCTTCGGCTTCGACGCGAGCCGGGACCTGTTCACGGTCAGCGCCTCGATGCTGCGCGAGAACCGGGTCGAGGCGGTGGAGCTGCTGCGCCTCGCGCTTCAGGAGCCGCGCTTCGACGAGGATGCGGTGGCGCGGGTGCGCGCGCAGATGGCGAGCGTCGTACGCTCCAACCAGACGGATGCGGGCACGCTCGCCTCGCAGACGCTGTTCAAGATCGCCTATCCCGACCATCCCTATGCCACCCCCGTGGACGGCACGCCCGAAAGCGTCGCGGCGATCACTGTGGGAGATTTGCGCGCCGCGCGCGAGGACGTGCTGGTGCGCGACCGGGCCTTCGTGTCGGTGGTCGGCGACGTGAGCGCCGAGGAGGCGTCGGAACTGGTCGATATCGTGATGGAGGGCCTGCCGCAGAGCGGCCCGGACCTGCCCGGCGATGTCGATGTGGCCTTGAGCGGAGGCGTGGCGGTCGTGCCCCTGCCCGGCGGGCAGAGCCAGGCGCTGTTCGGGCATGCGGGGATCGCGCGCGACGATCCCGACTTCATGGCGGCCTTCGTGCTGAACCACATCCTCGGCGGCGGCGGTTTCACCTCGCGCCTGACCGAGGAGGTGCGGGTGAAGCGCGGGCTGACCTACGGGATCGGCAGCTTCCTCTCCACCCCCGATCACGGGCCGCTGATGCTCGGCTCGGTCGCGTCGGCCAACGGCACCGTGGCCGAGGCGCTCGACGTCGTGCGCGCGGAGTGGGCGCGGATGCTGGAGGACGGCGTAACGCAGGAGGAGCTGGACGATGCCAAGCGCTTCCTGACCGGGGCGTATCCGCTGCGCTTCGACACCAATGCGAAGATCGCGAACATCCTCGTCGGCGTGCAGGAGGCGGAGCTGGGCATCGACTACACCCAGCGGCGCAACGCGCTGATCGAGGCGGTGACGGTCGAGGACGTGAACCGCATGGCCGAGCGGCTGTTGCAGCCCGAGGCCCTGACCGTGGTGGTGGTGGGCGAGCCCGAGGGGTTGGAGCCGACGCTCAGCGTGCCGGAATAGGGCGCGCCGGATTGCCCGCGACGGTGGCCCCCGCGGCCACGTCGCGGGTGACGACGCTGCCCGCGCCGATATTGGCCCCGTCGCCGATGGTCACACCGGGCAGGATGATTGCGTGCCCGCCGATCCAGACGTCGCGGCCGATGCGCACGGGCTTGCCGTTCTCCAGCCCTCGCGCGCGGATCGCCGCGTCGCGCGGGTGGTCGGCGGCATAGATCTGCGTGCCCGGCCCGATCTGGGTCCCGTCGCCGATCTCGATCCGGCAGATGTCGAGCAGGACGCAGCCATAGTTGAGGAAGACGCCCTCGCCGACATGGATGTTGTAGCCGTAATCCACGAAGAACGGCGTGCGGATCGCGCCGCGCGGGCCGAGGGAGCCGAGCAGCTCGTTCAGGATCGCGCGCCGCTCGGCCGCGTCGTCGAGCGTGGTGACGTTGTAGCGGGCCATCAGACGCTGTGCCCGCGCGCGGTCGGCGGCGAGGTCCGGGTCACCGGGGTCGTAGAGCGCGCCGGAGGTCATCTTCTCGCGTTCGGTCATCGGGTCCTCCTTCGGGGTCGGACCAAGGATAACGCGCGCCGGGGTGGCCGCGATAGGTCAGCGATGCTGAACATTTCCCCGCGGGGAAACGAGGCACGCAGGCGCAGCATCGTGCATCGCGCGGGTTTGCGCCGGGCGATGCCTTCCCCGCAGGGAAAGGTTAACGGGCGTTAACCTTTTTCGGAGGGCGGGGGGAGACGCGGCCCCGGCTCGGGGGCCGGGGCGTTGCAGTGGTCGGGACCGGATTGGGGTGGACGATGAGGGCCGGCTCAAGGGGTATTCACCATCGTTAAGAGGCGTCGCGGCGTTCTTTTTCGAGGGCGCATCCGATCGGTGCCGGGGTTCAGACCTTGAACTCTCGTTGGCGACCCGAGTCGAAAGCCGTGACCTTGCTCGTGTATGACGGGCAGTTCGGTGGATCGTGTCCGGGATCTGGACCTGATCGAGCGACATCCGTTCCGGCATGGCCATCCGTCGTTCCGACCGCAGCGACGGTGATCGTCCCGCGGGCAGGTCCGGGCATCTGGAACACCGTGTGTGAGCCTGACGGCAGGCGGACAGCGGCAAGGTCGAGAGCTGCCGACCTCTCGGTCGGATGATCAAGCAGCCCCCTGCCGTGCCCGTCGTCAGGCCTTGGTCTCGCCCAGGTGATCGGCCTTCTGCGCGCCGCGCTCGCCCATCGGGGCATCCGGGCCGACCGTGGTGTCGTGGCGGGTCTGAGCCTCCATCTCGGCGTTCAGTTCGGCCCCGGCCAAAACGATATAGGCCGAGAGCCACAGCCAGGTCAGCAGGACGATCACGCCGCCGAGCGAGCCGAAGCTTTCGTTGTAGCTGCCGAAATTCGCGGCGTAGAAGGCGAAGCCGATCGAGGCCACGACCCACAGGCCCGTCGCCACCAGCGCGCCGGGGGTCAGCCAGCGCCATTCGGCCCGGTCGCGCGACGGGCCGACGCCGTATATCAGGGCGAGGCCGAAGATCATCAGAGCGATCATCACCAGCCAGCCCAGCCCGATGGCGAGCCATTCGGTCACGGCGCCGAGATTGACCACGGCCATGACGGCGGGGATGCCCATCACGACGACGAGGGCCACGATGACCCCGAGGATCAGGCCGACGGTCAGCATCAGCGTGACGGCCTTGAGCCAGAAGAAGCCGCGCTTCTCCTCCTCGTCATAAGCGACGTTCAGCCCTTCCATCAGGCTGCCCATCCCCTTCGACGCGGAATAGAGCGCGAGCAGGATGCCGAACACCGCGGCGAGGCCGAGGCCCCCCTCGCGCGAGCCCGCGACCTCCTGCGCCTGGCCCAGGATGATCTCCGCCGCTTCGCGCGGCATGATCGCAGCGAGGCGTTCGAGCTGTCCGACGAGGTCGCTGGGCTCGATCAGCAGGCCGGATATGGCCAGCAGGGCGGTGACGGCGGGGAAGAGCGCCAGCAGCGCGTAGAACGCGACCCCGGCAGCGATCAGGCCGACATGGTCGGTGGTGATCTCGTCCTTCACGCGCAGGGCGATGTCCTTCCAGCCCTTGGCGGGAATGGCAGTCGGGGTTTCGGCCCTGCGGCCGCGGGCGTCGCCGCTCATCTGACTCTCCGAAATCTCGATAGAAAAGGGGCGGCACCGATGTGGCGCCGCCCCGATCTGCAGGGGATCAGTCCTTCTTGAGACTGTCGCCGAGGTTCTGGCGGTCCGCCTCGTCCTTGGCTGCGGTCTTGACGCGGTCGGCGGCTTCCTTGGCGGCATCGGCGGTGCTTTGCGCCGCGCTCTTGTCGCCGGGGGTCCGGGCGTCGGCCTCGGCCTTGGCCTCGCCGACCATGTCGCTCGCCTCCTTCAGCGCGGCGTTGGCCACGCTTTCGGCGCGCGCGCGCTCGGTCTCGAAGATCCGCTCGGCCTCGTCGTAGAGGTCGTCGGAATACTGGCCGAGATACTCGTCCTCGATCCGCGTGCGCGGCAGGGCGCCGCCCAGGGCCGCACCGGCAGCGAAGGCGACGGCCCCTGCGACGAGCGGATGCTCCTCGTAGAAATCCGCGGCCTTGTCGCCCCCGCGGCGCAGGCGGCGGGCCGCCTCGTCACGGGCCACGACGGCGCGTTCGCGCGCGGCGACGACGCGGGCGCGGGCTTCTTCCGAGAGGTTCTCGGTGCCCTGGGACAGACGCTCGCGCATCAGGCGGGCGCGGGCGGAGGCGTCGTGATAGGCCCCGCGGGCGGCGCGACCGGTGCGGCGGGCGCCCGAGGCGACACCGTCGCGG